>NZ_JCBANG010000008.1:0-114077 GCF_059760905.1 Achromobacter sp. 1011811831 | reverse complement strand
CGCTGGCCGCGAGCGGCCCGCGCGCCCCGGGCACGCCGGACGGCCTGCCGGCCTATCCCGTGGCCATCGCCGCGATCACCAGCTGCACCAATACCTCGGACCCGGCGCTGCTGATCGCGGCCGGCCTGCTGGCGCGCAAGGCGCGCGCGCGCGGCCTGGCCGCCGCGCCCTGGGTCAAGACCTCGCTGGGTCCGGGCTCGCCCGCCGCCGCCAGCTACCTGCGCCGCGCCGGGCTGCTGGACGATCTGTCCGCCGCCGGCTTCGACATCGTGGGCTACGGCTGCACCACCTGCATCGGCAATTCCGGTCCGCTGCCCGAACGCGTGGCCCAGGCCGCGCAAGCCGGCCACGCGCGGCCCGTGGCCATCCTGTCGGGCAACCGGAATTTCCCCGGCCGCGTGCATCCCGACCTGGAGCTGGGTTTCCTGGTGTCGCCGCCGCTCGTGGTCGCCTACGCGCTGGCCGGCGACGCCGAGCGCGACCTGGCCGCCGAACCGCTGGGCTTCGACACCGACGGCGCGCCGGCCTACCTGCGCGACATCTGGCCCACGGACGAGGAAATCCAGGCCTGCCTGGACGCCGGCCTGGACGCCGCCGATTTCGCGCGCGACTTCCAGGCAGCGCAGGCCAACCCCGAATGGCACGCGCTGGCGGCGCCCTCGGGCACGCGCTTTCCCTGGCAGCCGGACTCCACCATCCTGCGGCGTCCGCCCTTCGCCGCGCTGGACGCCGGCAGCCTGCTCGGCCAGTACACGGCCCATCCGCTGCTGGTGCTGGGCGACGACGTCACCACCGACCACATCTCGCCGGCCAGCGCCATTCCGCCCGACAGCCTGGTGGCCGATTTCCTGGCGGCGCGCGGCGAGGACCGGCGCGACCTGAATGTGTTCGCCTCGCGCCGGGGCAACTGGGAAGTGATGCTGCGCGCCGCCTTCCACAGCCGCAGCCTGGTCAACCTGTACGCGCCCGTGGCGCCGGTGGCGCACACGCTGCACGCGCCCTCGGGCCAGACGCTGCCGCTGTGGGAGGCCGCCGAGCGCTACCATGACGCCGGGCTGCCAGTAGTGCTGGTCGCGGGCGAGCGCTACGGCACCGGATCGTCGCGCGACTGGGCCGCCAAGGGCCAGCGCCTGCTGGGCATACGCGCCGTGCTGGCGCTGAGCTTCGAGCGCATCCACCGCAGCAACCTGATCGGCATGGGCATCCTGCCGCTGCGCCTGCCGCCGCAATGGGGGCCGACCCGCCTCAAGCTCGCGCCCGGCGACCGCATCGAAATCAATGCGCCCGCCAGCGCGCTGCGGCCGCGCGCCACCGTGCCGGTGCGCGTGCTGCGCGCCGACGGCGAACAGCTCGCTTTCGACGCGATCGCGGCGGTCGAAACGCAGCTGGAAACCGAACTGCTGGCCGCCGGCGGCGTGATGCCGCGCATCCTGCGGCACGCGCTGGACACGGCCCCGGAGCGTCCGGACACCGCATGAAACCGGGTTACAGTGGAGCGCATGAAATCGCAGAGCTCCATCGCCGCGCAGATCGTGGGCCTGATCCAGGCCGAGGCCATGCCGCCCGGTTCGCACCTGCCCGCGCAGATGCTGGCCGACCGGCTGCGCGTATCGCGCTCGCCGGTCAACGAGGCGCTGCGCCAGCTGGCCGACAAGGGCCTGGTGGCGCGCATGCCGAACCGCGGCTATTTCGTGGCGCAGGACTTGCCGGATGCGCTGGCGCTGTCGCTGGACAACGCGCCGGATCCGGCGCGCGAGGCCTACTTCCGCATCGCCGACGACCTGCTGGGCGGCTCGCTGCCGGATGCCGTCACCGAGTCGCTGCTGCGCCAGCGCTACGGCCTGACGGCCAGCCAGCTGAACGCCGTGCTGGACCGCATCGGCGCCGAAGGCTGGATCGAGCGCCGGCCCGGCTACGGCTGGGAATTCTCGGCCATGATGCGCACGCCCGATGCGCTGCTGCAATCCTACCGGCTGCGGCTGGCGCTGGAGCCGGCGGCGCTGCTGGAACCCGGCTACCGGCTCGATCCCGCCGTGCTGGCGCGCTGCCGCCAGGCCGAAAAACACCTGCTGGACGGCGGCATCGAGACCGACAGCGCGGACCAGCTGCACGATCGCGGCGTGCGCTTTCACGAATCGCTGGTCGAAGCGTCGGGCAACGCCTTCTTCATCGACGCCATCCGCCGCGTGAACCGCGTGCGCCGGCTGCTGTCGTACCGCTCGATGCGCGACCGCAAGCGCTACCGCGAACACTGCGAGCAGCACCTGCGCATCCTCGACCTGCTGGAACGCGAACGCAACCAGGAGGCCTCGGACGCGATGCGCGAGCACCTGTCGAGCACGCTGCACAACATCGCCCTCATCACCCCCATCCTGCGTTCGCCCGACGCCGGGCGTCCGAACGCGCCACCCTGATCCGCGGGCCCCGACCCGCGCGCCTGCCATGAGCCCATCCATCGCCCTAGCCTTCTGCCCCACCGGAAAACTGCGCGCCGCGATCAATCTCGGCAATCCCATCCTTGCCCGCCTGGACGCGGCCAGCGGCCAGCCCGCCGGCGTCTCGGTCGACCTGGCGCGAGCCTATGCCGGCGAGCTCGGCGTCGAGCTGGAACTGGTGGTGGTGGATGCCGCCGGCAAGTCGGTCGACATCGTGACGCAGGCGCAGGCGGACATCGGCTTTTTCGCCGTCGATCCCGTGCGCGGCGCGGGCATCGCCTTCACCGAGCCCTATGTGCTGATCGAGGGCGCCTATCTGGTGCGGCAGGACTCGCCGCTGCGCGCCAACGAAGAAGTGGACCGCGCCGGCCTGCGCGTGGCCGTGGGCAAGGGCAGCGCCTATGACCTGTACCTGACGCGCGAGCTGAAGGCGGCCGAGATCGTGCGCGCGCCGACCTCGCCCGCCGTGGTCGACACCTTCCTGGAACAAGAACTGGACGTGGCCGCCGGCGTGCGCCAGCAGCTCGAGGCCGACGCGGCCCGCCATGCCGGGCTGCGCCTGCTGCCGGGCCGCTTCATGGTGATCCGCCAGGCCATGGGCTGCCCCAAGGACTATCCGGCCGAGGCCCGGCGCCACCTGGCCGATTTCGTCGAACGCATGAAGGCCGGCGGCTTCGTCGCCGACGCGCTCGCGCGCCACGGCATCCAGGGCGCATCGGTGGCGCCGGCGGCGGTCAGATCGGAATCGGCGGGCGCCTGACCTCGGGTTGCAGGCGCCGGGCCTCCTCGATGTGCCGGGCCGTGTTGCGCACGATGGCCTCCAGCACGCGCCTGCCCTTGTCCGCGTCGGCCACGGTGGCGTCGCCGCTGATGCCCGATTCATGTCCCCGCAGCATTTCGTCGGCGGTGATGCGCACCGAGATCACGTTCTGGTCGAACGGCGGCTGATAGGGCATGGGATTGGTCGGGAACGATCCGCCCGTCTGGTGCGGCTTGCCGGGAGCGGCCTGCGACATGTCCACCAGGTCCGGACGCCAATGCAGCATGAACGAGGTCTCGCTGTCGCCGCCATGGCCGTTTTCCCCGGCCTGGCAGATCTCGCCGACTTCCCTGCGCGCGATCAGGCCGGCGTCGACCACGGACACGTAGGCGCCGGTGGAAAAGCGCAGCTTGGCCGCGGCGATCTCCATCGGCGGCAGGTTGGCGATACGGTTGCCGTTGACGAACACGATCTTCTTGAAGCCGTGGTGGATCAGCGATTCGCCGATGTCCACCATCACGCTGATCAAGGTCTCGGGACGAAAGGTCAGCGCGCCGCAATAGGCCAGGTGGTGCGGCGACCAGCCCACGTGCTGCGGCGGAGCGACCAGCGTGCCGGTGGCCAGCGCCGCGCCTTCGGCCACGGCGATCGCCCAGCCGGTGTCGACCATGAGCGGGGTGTGGCGGCCGTGCTGTTCGGTGGCGCCGATCGGGACCAGGATCAGGTCGTCGTGCTTGAGATATTCCTGGACCGAAGTCCAGCTGCGTTCGTGCAGCCAGGGGCTGGAGGTCAAGAGCATGATGGTTCTCGCGGGATAAGGGATGGACTGCGGGTGCGACAAGCGGTGCGGCGCCCGGCAGGACGCCGCCAGCCTCACTGGAGCTTGATGCCGGCCTCCTTGATGACCTGCTTCCATTTCACGTTCTCGTTGCGCATCAGCTGCGTGAAGTGCGCGACCGAACCGCCTTGCGGCAGGATGGACAGCTCGGCCAGCCTGGAGCGCACCTGCGGATCCGCCAGCGCTTCATTGATGGCCTGGTTGAGCGTGTTGACGACGGCGCCGGGCGTGCCCGCCGGCGCCACGAAGCCCAGCCATTGATCGATCTCGAAGCCCTTGAGGTCGGGGTACTCGGTGACCGCGGGCACGTCGGGAAGGAAGGGAGACCGTCCGGCGCTGGTCACGGCCAGGGCCCTGAGCTTGCCCGCCTTGATATAGGGCAGCGCCTCCGGCGCCAGCGCCACCATCACCGGAACATGGCCCGCCATCACGTCCTGCAGGGCCGGCGCGCCGCCCTTGTACTGCACGCTTTCGGCGTCGACCTTGGCGTACTTCTTGTACATCTCCATGGCCAGGTGGCTGGGCGTGCCGGTGCCGGCGGTCGCGTAGCTCACGCGGCTGTTCCTGAGATAGTCGGTCAGCTGCGGCACCGTCTTGACCGGCGTCTGGGGATGGACCACGATGAAGCTCGGCATCTTGACGGCGGCCACGACGGGCGCGAAATCATGCAACACGTCGTAGGGCAGCTGGTACAGCCAGGGATTGACGGCCAGGCCGGCCATGGTCGCCAACATGATGGTGTAGCCGTCGGCGGTGGACTTGGCCACGTAGGCCGAGGCGATCTGCTCGCTGGCGCCGGGCCGGTTCTCGACCAGCACCGGCTGCCCGAACTTCGCGGCCAGCTTCTCGCCCAGCATGCGGGCCACCACGTCGGTCGAGCCGCCCGGGGCATAGGGCACGACGATCTTGAGCGGGCGCTCGGGAAAATCGGCGGCCGCCGCGCCAGGCGCGGCCGCGGCCAGGACGGCCCCGCCCAGGACCACGGCGCGCAATGCCGCGATCCAGCCGTCACAGGGAAATGTGTGCTTCCTCATTGCGAACTCCTTGCGGATGGTCGCCGGCCCATCGTTCTCGGGCTTGCCGCCCGGCTACGACTTGTTGGTCTGGGTACTGCCTGTGCAACGGAACAGCTTATGAATGCGCTTGCCCGCGCCCTTGAGGCAATTCCTCGGCGCGGACAATGAATAAGACGCGGCTCAGGACGCCGCCGCCAGAATGGTCCGCAGCTGCGCGAGCAGCCCGGGCCTGGGGGCCGGGAAGCGCTCGTCCAGCGCCGCGGTGCCCACCGTGAAGCCCGCCGCGCCCGCGTCGCGCACGATCTGGATGCGCGCCGTGGTGTCGATGGAGCCGGCCATGATCACGGGCACGTCGGCCTGCCGGCAGACCTCGGCCATCAGCATCGGCACGTCGACGCTGGCGCGATAGGCCAGCAGGTCCAGCCCATGCACGCCCGGCATCGCGCCGATGCGGCGGGCGCTGGCGACGATCTCCTCCAGCGTGCCGCCCAGGATGCTGGGGTGGCCGTAGACTTCGCCGGGAAACGGGTAGTAGCGGATGCGCGAGCCGGCCAGCAGCGGCAGCACCTCGTCCACATGCGTGCCGCCCAGCAGGTAGTCCACGCCCAGTTCCAGCGCCACCCGCACCGACGTCAGTTCGCTGTCCAGGTCCTGCGATACCACTTCCAGGTAGCTGGACGCGCCCGCCGCCCTGATGCGCTGGTTCAGCCGCGCCAGTTCTTCCACCGGCTGGCCGATGTCCTTGAAGCCGATGTGGCGCACGCCGGCCTCCAGCGCGGTTTCCAGGTACTCGGCGGCGCCCGCGACGGTGCGGTCGTTGCGCGTCAGCATGAAGATGAAGTCGGGATGGCTCATGGCGTCTGATCCTAGGAATGGGCGGCGAGGCGGAAGGCGTAGTCGATGGCGGTCTGCAGGCTGGCCGGATCGGCCTTGCCCTGCCCGGCGATGTCGAACGCCGTGCCGTGGTCGGGACTGGTGCGCACGAAGGGCAGGCCCAGCGTGATGTTGACGCCCTGGTCCAGGCCCAGGTACTTGACCGGGATCAAGCCCTGGTCGTGGTACTGCGCCACCACCACGTCGAAACGGCCCTGGCGCGCCTGCATGAAGACCGTGTCACCGGGCCAGGGGCCACTGGCGTCGATGCCCTCGCTCCGCGCGGCCTCGATGGCCGGCAGGATGATGCGGGCTTCCTCGTCGCCGAACAGCCCGCCTTCGCCGGCGTGCGGATTCAGGCCCGCCACCGCCACGCGCGGCGCGGCCACGCCCAGCGCGCGGCCGCCCTGGTGCGCCAGCCGGATGGCCGACATCTGCGCGTCGAAATCGGCGCGCTCGATGGCCTGGCGCAGCGAACAGTGGATGGTCACGAGCACGGTGGCGATGACGTCGTTCGCCAGCATCATGGCCACGCGCCCGGCGCCGCCGCGGTCGGCCAGGATCTCGGTGTGCCCGGGATAGGGCACGCCGGCGGCGGACAGCGCCTCCTTGTGGATGGGCGCGGTCACCATGCCCGCCACGCGCCCGTCGCGGGCCAGGTCGATGGCGTGACAGATGGCCTGGTAGGCGGCCTTGCCGCTGGCCGGATCTACCCGCCCCAGCGGCGGCAGGGCCGCCATCTCGGACGAAGGCAACAGGCGGATGGCGTCCGGCTCGAAGGCCGCGGCGGACACGGCCTCGTCCACGTCGCGCACCACGCGCAGGCGATCGGCGGCGCCCAGGGCATCGAGCGCGCGCGCCATCACGGCGGCATCGCCCACCACCAAGCAGCGCCGCGCGTAGTCGGGCTGCAACAGGGTCTTGGCGACGATCTCCGGGCCGATGCCGGAGGGGTCGCCCATGGTCACAGCCATGGGCAGTGCGGAAGCGGACATTGAGGGCTCCAGGAGGAAAGGGACGGTTATTGGCCGAGCAGGCGCCAGGCGGCGGCGCGCAGCGTATCGGGGCCGCCGAAGCCGCCCGCCTTCATCGCGAGCAGCAGGGAACGGTCGCGGCCGGCCAGGCCGGTGATGCCCAGCGGAAAGCCGGGCTCCAGTTCGGACAGCAGCGTGAAGGCATGTATGGCCTGCGCGTCGAGCAGGGCGGCCATGGTATCGCCGCCGGTGGCGATCAGGGCGTCGAAGCTGTGCGCCATGAGCGCGCGGCGGGCCTGCCTGACCAGACCGGCCAGCACCCTGGCCGAATCGCCGTCGGGCTGCGCGGGCGCCTGCAGGAACACGACGGAAGCGTCGGCGCGGATCTCGTCGGCGTCCTGGATGCGCTGCGCGCCGGCGGCCTGCAGCGCGGCGCATTGTTCATGGCTGACGCGGTTGGCGCTACCCACCACGATCAGCACGCGCGACGCGCGGCGCGGCGCCTGCGGCGCGGCGGCGCGCACGCCCAGCTGGAAAGCGAGCGCCTGCGCCATGCCCGGAGACCCGGCCCACAGACAGGAGTGCGCGGACAGTTGCGCCACCCGGTCGTTCAGCGCCTGCTGGCTGCTGGCGTCCAGCACCAGCACGCGCGCCTTGCCGGCGGCGGCGCGCAACTCGGCCGCACTCGCCTCCTCGGGCACCACGATGGACGGTCCCAGGGCCGGATCAATCAGGTCCAGGATGCGCGAGGTGCGCGCCGGATGCACGGGGTCCTGGCCATAGGAACTGGCGGCCACCAGCTTGCCGTGCACGTATTGGTTGCCGCCCAGCGTCAGCCGGCCCGCGTCGGGAAAGGCCGGCGCCACCACCAGCAGCTGGCGGCGGCTGGCGCGAAACGCGGCCGACAGCTCTTCGCGCACATGGCCGCGCAGCGTCGAGTCCATGGTCTTGTACAAGGTGCCGCACTCGGCCAGCGCCCGCGCGGCGCGCCACACGACCTGGCCGGCCTCGGCCTCGCCGAGCGCGCGGCTGCCGGTGTCGACCGACAGCACCGGCGCGTCGGAACGCGTCAGGCCGCCCCGGCTGATATGCGCCACGCCGGCCCATTCCATGAAAGGGCCGGCGCCATCAGCGGCGCTGGTCAGGTCGTCGGCGATGATGCCGACCTGGTTCGCGGGGTCTTTCTGCGTATTCATATTGGTGATTAAAATGCAGATCACCAGGCAGAAAAATCCATACTTTCTGACTTTTTATGGTGATGGAAACTCACCAATGAAAACGACCCGACGCCCTTCCCTGAACGACATGCGCGCCTTCGAGGCCGTCGCCCGGCTGGGCTCCATGCGCGCGGCCGCCGACGCGCTGGCGCTCACCCACGGCGCGGTCAGCCGGCGCGTGGCCAAGCTGAGCGACGACCTGGGCCTGGAGCTGTTCGAGCCGGCCGGCCGCGGCCTGCGCCTGACGGCCGAAGGCCAGGCCCTGGCCTCGGCCATGGGCCGCGCGCTGGCCCTCATCAACGACACCATCGACTCGCTGCGCGACCGCGACGCCAAGCGTCCGGTGGTGCTGTCCTGCGAACGCTCGGTGGCGATGCGCTGGCTGATCCCTCGGCTATCCGCCTTCCAGGACAGCCATCCGGAGATCGAGCTGCACCTGTCGGTCGGCGGCGGGCCGCTGGATTTCTCGCGCGACCAGGTCTCGCTGGCGCTGCGCCGGCTGGACTTCCCCGTGCACCCCGACTGGCGCGTCACGCCGCTGATGCGCGAAAGCATGGGGCCGGTCATGACCCCGGCCCTGCTGCCCGGCTTCGAGGCCGGCGACTATGTGGCGCTGGCCTCGCGCACGCGCCCGGCGGCCTGGGACGACTGGCTGGGCCAGCAGCCCGGCCGCGCCGCGCCGCGCGCCACGCGCTACCTGGACCACCATTTCCTGATCGTCGAAGCCGCCGCCGCCGGCCTGGGCGTGGCGCTCTGTCCGCGCATCCTGGCGCTGGACGACCTGCGCAGCGGCCGGCTGGCCGCGCCGCTGGGCTTCGCGCCCGACGGCTCGGAATACGGCCTGATCGAACCCAAGGCCGCGCCCCCCGGCGCGGCACCGGCCCTGGCGGCGCTGAAGGACTGGCTGACCGGCGCGGCGCGCGAGGCCGACGCCTGAAGACAGCATGGCCAGACGGGCCTCTCGCGGTTGACGCGAGTCGCGCGTCTGCCTAGGCTGCGCATCTCACCCACCCACACAAGGCATGGCGCATTCCATGGTCACCTGCTATCTCCGCTACGTCATCGACCCGTCCAAGCTGGCCGAATTCGAACACTACGGGAAACTCTGGATCCCGCTGGTCGAGAAATTCGGCGGCAGCCACCACGGCTACTTCCTGCCCTCCGAAGGCGCCAACAACATCGCGCTGGCGCTGTTCACCTTCCCCAGCCTGGCGGCCTATGAAACGTACAGGAATCAGTCCAAGGACGATCCGGCATGCGCGGCGGCGTTCAAGTACGCCGAAGACACGCGCTGCATCCTGAGCTACGAGCGCAGCTTCTTCCGGCCGGTGTTCGGCTGATCACGGACGGGACCGGCGCGCGCCGGTCCCGTCCGCGTCGCGCTCAGGACAGCTCGCGCCCCTTGGTCTCGGGCAGCAGCAGCGCGGTCAGGATCACCATCACATAGGCCCCGGTGGCGAAGGCGCCGATGGCCCAGGCCAGCCCATGCGTCTGGCTCAGGAAACCCACCAGACTCGGGAACAGCGCGCCGATGCCGCGCCCGAAGTTGTAGGCGAAGCCCTGTCCCGTGGCGCGCACCGAGGACGGGAACAGCTCGGTCAGGTAGGCGCCGATGCCGCTGAAGATGCCCGAGGCGGCGAAGCCCAGCGGAAAGCCCAGCACCAGCATCTGTTCATTGCTCAGCGGCACCTGCGTGTACAGGTAGACGCTGGCCGCCGACAGCACCGAGAAGATCAGCAGGTTGGCGCGCCGGCCCAGGCGGTCGGCCAGATAGGCGCCGACGATATAGCCGTAGAACGAGCCCAGGATGATGACCAGCAGGTAGCCGCCCGTGTTCAGCACGGACAGGTTGCGCTCGGTCTTCAGGAAGGTCGGCAGCCAGGTCGTGATCGCGTAGTAGCCGCCCTGCACCGCCGTGCACAGCAAGGAGGTCACCACCGTGGTCTTGAGCAGGGCCGGCGAGAAGATCGCCCAGAAGGACGTGCGCTGCGCCGCGTCCTTCTGCTTGGCGAGGTTGCGCTGGAACACCTCGGGCTCGGGTACGTGCTTGCGGATGTACAGCACCAGGAAGGCCGGCAGCACGCCGATCCAGAACAGGCTGCGCCAGGCCCATTCGGGCGGCAGCAGCGAAAAGGCCAGCGTGTACAGGATCGCCGCCGCGCCCCAGCCCACCGCCCAGCCGCTCTGTACCGTGCCCACGGCCTTGCCGCGATGCTGGGCGCGGACGATCTCGCCCATCAGCACCGAGCCGACCGCCCACTCGCCGCCGAAGCCCAGGCCTTGCAGCGCGCGCAGCACGAACAGCTGTTCGAAGTTCTGCGCGAAGCCGATGGCCACCGTGCAGACCGAGAACCACAGGATGGTGTATTGCAGCACGCGCACGCGGCCGTAGCGGTCGGCCAGGATGCCGGCGAGCCAGCCGCCCAGCGCCGAGAACAGCAGCGTGACGGTGCCCAGCATGCCGGCCTGACCCTTGTCTATGCCCCACAAATTGATGAGCGTGGAGATCACGAAGGTGAAGACCATGAAGTCGAGCGCGTCGACGGCCCAGCCGCCAAAGGCGCCGATGAACGTGCGGCGCTCGGTGACGCTGAGCTCTTTGTACCATTGCATGCGGATGCCTCTTTGATGTTGCAAGGGGAAGATGCGCGCGCGGATGCCGCCGCGGCGCGGATGAATAAGCGATGCGGGCTTGCCTGGCCCCCGCGTGGCCAGGGCGCTCAGACTGCCGGGAAGCCGTACAGCCGCTGCGGGTTGTCCACCAGGATGCGTTTGCGCATCTCCGGCTCCGGCGCCCAGTCCGCCAGCTGGTTGCGCAGCCTGCCCGTGTCGACCATGCGCGTGATGTGCACGTGGGGCCAGTCGCTGCCCCATACCAGCCGGTCGGGGGCGGCCTCGATCAGCGCCCGCGCCCATGGCGTGACGTCGTCGTGGCTGTCGTGGCGTTCGCTGATGCGATAGGCGCCGGACAGCTTGGCCCACCAGCCGTGTTCGCGCAGCAGATGGCGCATGGCCTGGAAGCCCGCGCTGTCCGTGCGCTGCGCCACCGGCATGTGGCCCATGTGATCGATCACGCCCGGCACCGGCAGCTTGCGCATGCGCGGCATCAGCTCGGGCAGCTGGCGCGCATCCATCAGGAACTGCATGTGCCAGCCCAGGCCGGCGATGCGCCGCGCCAGGGTCTCCATCGCGTCGAAGCCGATGCCGCCGCCGAACAGCACGTTGATGCGCAGGCCGCGCACGCCGGCGGCGTGCATGGCCTCCAGCTCGGCGTCCGTCACCGTGGGCGCCACCACGCCGATGCCGCGCAGCCGGTCCGGATGGCGGCGCAGCACTTCCAGCATGTAGCGGTTGTCGGTGCCGTAGACGCTGATCTGCACCAGCACGCCGCGCGCCATGCCCTGCGCGTCCAGCATGGACAGATAGGACTGCTCGGTCGCCGGATGCGGCGTGTAGCTGCGCTCGGGCACCATCGGATAGGCCCGCGCGTCGGCCGCCACGACGTGCGCGTGCGTATCGCAGGCGCCCGGCGGAATCTCGAAGCTGGCCACTTCGACCCGTTCCAGGGGCGGCAGGCAAAAGGGAACGTCCTGCCCGGGACGCGTCGGACTGCTGCGCATGCTGTTCCTTCCTGAAGCTGACATACGAACGCCGGCGTATCGCGGCTGCGGGCCGGCGCAACGGGCGCAATACTAGGTCCAATCGCGCACGAATGACTCGGTGAAAACCCTCGTTAAAAAGTGAACGAAATCAGACCTCTAGAAGAGTCACGACCGTCCCTCCCGTCCAATATTTCCGCTCATGAAGCTGCAACCTGCGGCCTGAACAATCCTCGCGTGGCAAGGCGAGGCCGCGTCGCCCGACGCGCGGCATGGAGGACGATCCGATGGACTATCTGGTGGCGTTCTGGAACCTGGAAAACCTGTTCGCGCCCGAGGGCTACCCCGAGCGCGAACCCTGGCTGGCCGACAGGCTGCGCAACGATCTGCGAGGCTGGACCCCTGAGCTGTTCGAGCGCAAGGTGGCGCAGCTGGCGGCCATCATCGCGCGGATGGGCGACGACCAGGGGCCCGACCTGCTGGGCGTCTGCGAGGTCGAGAACCGCCACGCCCTGCAGGCCCTGGCCGAGCGGCTCAACGCGCTGCTGCCGGACCGCGCCTACGACATCATCCACGTGGACGCGGAACGCGAGCAGCGCGGCATCGACACGGCCTTCATCACGGACGGCAAGCGGCTCAAGCCCAGGCGCAAGGAGCTGTTCTCGCACTGGGTCATGCGCCGCACCGGCACGCGCGACATCACGCAATGCACCTTCGTCACCGCCGCCGGCAACGAGCTGATCGCATTGGCCAACCACTGGCCGTCGCGCTCGGCGCCGGCCGGACGCGGGCCGCAGTATTCGGCGGGTTTCCGCGCCACGGCGGGCGAAACGCTGGGCTACTGGCACGAGCGCATCCGCGAGGTGAAAGGGCCCGACGCGGCCATCCTGGCCATGGGCGATTTCAACGACGATCCGTTCGACGCCTCGCTCACGATCCACGCCGGCGCCACGCGCGAGCAGGGCGACGTGGCGCGCGCGCAGAGCGCCCGGTTCTACAACCTGAGCTGGCGCTACCTGACGCAGGCCGCGGTCGACCATCGCGGCAAGGCGCGCGATCTGGACGGCACGCTGTATTTCAGCGGCGACGGCAATGTGTTCGACCAGATCCTGGTCGCGCGCGGCCTGCTGGCCGGATCCGGCGCGCTGCGCGCGCGGGTGGAAAGCGCGCGCATCGAAGCCTATCCCGAGATGGTGGACCATCGCGTCGGCGAAGGGCCGATCCGCTTCGGCCTGCCCAAGGGCGACGCCGCGCGCAACGTGAACGTGGATGGCTACAGCGACCACTTCCCGGTGTCCGTGCGCATCGACGAGGCGGACTGAGCCGCCGGGCAGGCAGCGCCCGCCGGCCCGGCCGGGATCACGGCCGGGCCCAGGGTCTTCCCCGACCCCGGGCGCGAAAACAACAATCGTTGCAGTCGCGGCAAAGAGTTCCATTTTTCGACTTCGAATTACGATATATTTCAACGCATAACGACGCACCATCCGGCGACCGCCCCCAAGCTTCACGGCCAGGACCGGACCACAAGAAGAGCTGTTGCCCGACCCTGCGCGACAAGCATGGCGGGCGCTACCAGGAGAGGGACATCATGCGTTCGCGTTTCGTCGTGGCCGCGGCATTGTGCTTTGCCGCCCTTTTCACCACCGCGCAAGCCGCGCCCGCGGCACAGGGCAAGGATCCGCTGAGCCTGGCCTACAACGTCAAGCCCTGGACCGGCGACCTGGACGGCATGAAGAAGCGGCAACAGCTCCGCGTGCTGGTGCCGTACAACAAGACGCTTTACTTCCTGGACAAGGGCGGCACGCAGCGCGGCCTCATCGTCGACATGATGACGGAGTTCGAGAAGCGCCTGAACGCCGGCGTCAAGGCGCACTACGCGCGGATCCACGTGGTCTTCCTGCCCACGCCCCGCGACCGGCTGATCCCGGACCTGCTGGCCGGCAAGGGCGACCTCGTCGCCGCCAACCTGACCATCACGGACGAACGCCGCGCGCAGGTGGACTTTTCACATCCGCTGGCCTCCGGCGTGCGCGAGCTCATCGTCACCTCGGCGAGCGCCCCGCCGCTCGCGTCGCTGGACGACCTGGCCGGCAGGGAAGTGCTCGTCAACCCGTCCAGCAGCTATTACAGCAGCCTCAAGACGCTCAGCGCCGCGCTGCAGGCGCGCGGCAAGCGTCCCATCGTGATCCGCGACGCGCCCGGCGTTTTCGAAACCGATGACATCCTGGAGATGGTCAACGCCGATCTCGTGAAGATCACCGTCGCCGACCGCTATCTGGCCAATTTCTGGAAGCAGATCTTTCCCGGCATCGTCGTGCGCGAGGACCTGACCGTGGACGCCGGCAACGACGTCGCGTTCGCCTTCCGCAAGGACTCGCCGCTGCTCGCCGCCGCGATCAATCCCTTCATGGACGCACATCGCGGCGACACCGCCTTCGGCAAGCAGCAGTTCAAGAAGTACCTGATGTCGACCAAATGGGTGAAGCACGCGGCCGATCCGGAAGACCTGGAACGCTTTCATCGCCTGACCACGCATTTCCAACGCTATGGCCAGGAGTACAACATCGACTGGCTGCTCATGGTGGCCCAGGGATACCAGGAATCGCGACTGAACCAGAACGCCAAGAGCGCGGTCGGCGCGATCGGCGTGATGCAGATCATGCCCGCCACCGGCAAGGAGCTGCAGGTCGGCAGCATCCATGTCGAGCAGAACAATATCCGGGGCGGCATCAAGTATGTGCGGCAGACGATAGACCGCTACTACGCCAACGAACCCATGACCGAGCTGAATAAGGGCCTGTTCGCCTTCGCCGCCTACAACGCCGGTCCCGGCCGCGTGAACAGGCTGCGCAAGGAAGCCGCCAAGCTGGGGCTGGATCCCAACGTCTGGTTCAACAACGTCGAGCGCGTGGCGTCGCAACGCATCGGTCGCGAAACGGTCCAGTACGTCAGCAATATCTACAAGTACTACATCGCCTATTCGCTGATCCGCGCGCAGGGCGAGGCGAATAACGCCGGCGGACTGGCGACGCGCTGACATCTGCCGCCCCCGCGCGCCCTGCCGCCGCGGACGCGCGGCGCGCCCTCCTCGTCTCTGCTATGGTCTGTCCTTCGCCGCCACGCCGCCCAGGACGCCATGCCCGTCACGCCTCCGCCAGACCTGCGCTTTCGCATCGCAGCCAAATCCGATTGCGGCGCGATCCTGCGCGCGCTCCAGGAACTGGCGGCGTCGCTGGGCGTGCCCGAACGCCTGCGCAGCACGCGCGAGGGCCTGGAGCGCCACGGTTTCGGTGAGCGGCCGGAATTCGAAGTGATGCTGGCCGAGGACGCCGGCGGCTTCGCCGGCATGTGCCTGTACTTCCCCTTCTTCTCGACCTGGGTGGGCGAGCCCGGCATCTACGTGCAGGATCTTTATGTGGACGCCGCCCGCCGTGGCGCGGGCATCGGCGAACGGCTGCTGCGCGAGGTCGCCCGGCGCGGGCTGGGCAATGGCTACACTCATCTCCGGCTGACCGTGGACGACGGCAACGCGGGCGGCGCCAAGTTCTACCATCGGCTGGGTTTCGAGAAATCCCCGGACGAGTATGTGCACAAGCTCGCCGGCGACGGCTTCCTGCGCTTCTGCCTGCCGCCTGGCCACAACGAACAATGAACCGATCCAAGGAGCACGCGTGAATCCCGATGTCCTGAACGCCCCGGTACGCGCGCTGGACGCGCCCACGGCCCTCTGCATCGCCGGCGCCGGCGCGGCCCGTCCCTGGGGCGTCGCGGCCGGCATGGCCGATGCCGCCGCCGGCCGCGCGCTGACGCTGGATACGCCGTTCCGCAGCGCCAGCAACACCAAGACCATGACCGCGGCCATCGCGCTGCGCCTGAAAGAGCGCGGCCTGCTGGACCTGGACGCGCCCATCGCCGGCCTGCTCTCGCCGGCGCACCTGGACCTGCTGCGTTCGGCCGGCTACGCCTGCGACGCGATCACTGCGCGCCAGCTCATGCAGCACAGCGCCGGGCTTTCCGATCATGCCGACGATGCCTATATCCGCGACGTGCTGGCCGACCCGGCGCACGCGTGGACGCGCGGCGAGCAGCTGCGCCGCTTCACCTCCCGGCCCCGCCCCATCGGCCGACCGGGCGCGAAGTTCCAGTATTCGGACACCGGCTACGTGCTGCTGGGCGAGATCATCGAACGGGCGGCCGGCGACTCGCTGGCCGCCGTGGCGCGCCGCGAGCTGGGCTTCGACCGGCTGGGCCTGGCCACGACCTGGTGGGAAATCGCGGAGCCCGCGCCGGCGAGCGCCGCGCCGCGCGCGCGCCAGTTCCTGGGCGAGCGGGACGTGACCGACGTCAGCGCCACGATGGATCTCTATGGCGGCGGCGGACTGGTCATGTCGGCGCGCGATCTGGCGCGCTGGACCGCCGACCTGTTCGAAGGCCGCGTCTACGAGCGCCCCGCCACGCTGGCCGAGATGCTGGCGCCCGGCGCCCACGAGGGCGCCGACGGCTACCGCCTGGGCCTGTTCGCCAAGCGCATCGGCGGCGCCGAGGTGTATTTCCACCTGGGCTACTGGGGCACGGCGGCCTACTACTGCCCGGCGCTGCGGCTGGCGATGGCGGGTTTCACCGCGAAACGCGAGACGCGGACGGGGATGCTGGCCGTGATGGAAGGCGCGCTGGAAAACGCGCTGCTCAATCCCGATCCCTTCCTCAATACGCCGGCACCGCTCGCCTGATCTTCTCCAGCGAGTCCTCCAGCACCGCCATGTCCACCGAGCCCAGCGCCAGCCGGATCGCGTGCGGCACCTGGGACGTGGTGGCGAACGGCTCGGCGGTCGTGACCGCCACCTGCTGGCGCTGCAGCGACATGGCGATCTGGTCGGCGCGCGCCTCTTCCGCCAGCGGGATCCACAGGAAGTACGACGAGGGATGCGCGACCACCGGCAGGTCCGCCAGCACGCGTCGCGCGAGCGCCTGGCGCGCCCGCGCGTCCTCGCGCTTGGCCTGTTCCAGCGCCGCCACCGTGCCGTCCTCCATCCACATGCAGGCGATGGCGGACATGACGGCGGGCGTGTTCCAGGTGGAACTGCGGATCACCCGTTCCATGGCTGGCAGCCAGGCATCGGGCGCCGCGATAAAACCGACCCGCAGACCGGCCGCCACGCTCTTGGACAGGCCGGACACGTAGACCGTGCGCTCCGGCGCCAGGGCCGCCAGCGGCGCCGGCTGCGGATGCACCAGATAGCCGTAGACCTGATCCTCGATCACGATCAGGTCATGGCGGCGCGCGATGGCCACCAGGCGCTCGCGACCGGCCTGGTCCAGCACCCACCCGAGCGGATTGTGCAGCGTCGGCATGCAGTAGATGGCGCGCACGCGGCGGGCGCGGCACAGGCGATCCAGCGCGTCCAGGTCCGGCCCCTCGGCGCTGACCGGGACCGGCGCCAGTTCCAGGCGCTGCGCCTCGGCCACGCCCTTGAAGCCGTAGTAGGTCAGCGCATCCACCGCCACCACGTCGCCCGGCCGCAGCAGGGCGGTGGCGGCGACAGCCAGCCCATGCTGGGCGCCGCAGACGATCAGCACGCGCTCGGCCGGCGCCCGCAGTCCGTGCGTGGCCAGATGGCGCGCCGCGACGGCGCGTTCATGGGGCCGGCCGCCATGCGGCTGGTAGCGCAGCAGCGCGTCCAGGTCGCCGGACTGGGCCAGCTGGCGCAAGGCGGCGCGCAGTTGCTCGGCCTGGCCCGGCAGCGACGGATAGTTGAAACTCAGGTCGGCCATGCTGGCGGCGGCCGTCTGCGTGTCCGTACCCAGGAAGGTCGGCCATTCCGGCTCGCGCACGAAAGTGCCTCGGCCCGTCTCGCCGCTGACCAGGCCCATGGATTCCAGTTCCGCGTACACGCGCGAGGCCGTGACCAGGGCCAGCCCCTGGCTGGCGGCGAGCTGCCGGTGGGTGGGCAGGCGCGTGCCCGGGGCCAGGCGCCCTTCGCGGATATCGGCGGCGTAGGCGTCAACCAGCTGCTTGTAACGGGCTTGCGGCATGGGTCGATGTATCCATGACAATTGTTTGATTGTACTGATAAGCGAGCATAGCATTGCATCGGCAGGGTCCGCGTTCCCCCGAACGGATCCCCTGCCGGCGGCGGCGGCCCTCCACGGGCCTGGCCGCTGCCTTTTTCCAGCAACGCCATTTTGCGCAGGCAATCATGCAACAGACAGCTATCTTGCGGAACAAGCCGGACGACCGGACCGCGAGCGGATGGATCAACGGTTTTCTCGGCGTCGTCATCTTCAGCGGCTCGCTGCCCGCCACCCGGGTCGCGGTCCTGGAGTTCGACGCCCTCTTCCTGACGGTGGCGCGCGCCGCCATCGCCGGCCTGCTGGCCGTCGCCGTGCTGTTCCTGTTCCGGCAGAAGCGCCCCGCGCGGCAGGACATCATCCCGCTCATCATCGTCTCGCTCGGCGTGGTGGTCGGCTTTCCGCTGCTGACGGCGCTGGCCCTGCGCCACGTGACCTCGGCGCACTCGATCGTCTTCGTCGGCCTGTTGCCGCTGACCACCGCCATCTTCGGCGTGATCCGAGGCGGCGAGCGGCCGCGCCCGGCCTTCTGGCTGTTCTCGATCCTGGGCAGCCTCTTCGTGGTCGGCTTCGCGCTGACCCAGGGCGTGAGCGCCTCGGTCGAGGGCGACCTGCTGATGCTGGCGTCCATCATCGTCTGCGGGCTGGGCTATGCCGAGGGCGGCAGGCTGTCCCGCACGCTGGGAGGCTGGCAGGTGATCTCCTGGGCGCTGGTGCTGTCGCTGCCGGTGATGGCGGCGATGACCTGGACGCTGGCGCCCCCGACCTTCGCCAACATCAGCACGCCGGCCTGGATCAGCCTGGCCTATGTGGCGCTCTTCAGCATGTTCATCGGCTTCGTGTTCTGGTATCGGGGCCTGGCCCAGGGCGGCATCGCCGCCGTTGGCCAGTTGCAGCTGCTGCAGCCCTTCTTCGGGCTGGCGCTGGCGGCGGGCCTGCTGCACGAGCACGTCAGCGTGGCCATGCTGGGCGTCACGGTGGGCGTGATCCTGTGCGTGGCCGGCGCCAAGAAGTTCGCCAGGTAAGACCGCGGGCGGACGCGCCGGCCCGGCAGCCGGATGCGCTCCGCCCGCCCCCGCTCAGGGCAGTCCGTGCGCGATCTCCAGCACGCCGTTGATCACGAACTGCACGCCCATGCAGACAAGCAGGAAACCCATCACGCGCGAGATGGCCTCCACGCCTTCATGGCCGATCAGCGCCACGATCTTGCCGGCCGAGGTCAGGCAGATCCAGAAGATCAGGCCCAGCAGCGCGAACACCACGACAGGCACCACCGCCAGCACCCAGGCCGGCACATGCGCCAGTTCATCGGAATTCATCGACGAGGCCGCGCTGATGATCATGGCGATGGTGCCCGGCCCCGCCGTGCCCGGCATGGCCAGCGGCACGAAGGCGATGTTGGGGGCGGCGCCGCGCCGGGCCGCCGCGTCGGTCTGCTCGACCTCGGGCGCGTCCTCGGGCTGCGCCTTGGGGAACAGCATGCTGAAGCCCAGCACCATGACGATCAGCCCGCCCGCGATGCGCAGCCCGGGGATCGAGATGCCGAAGGTGCTCATGATCCAGGCCCCGGCGTAGTAGGTCACCAGCATGATGCCCACCACGTAGAACGCCGCCTGGCGGATCTGCCGCGCGCGCTCCTTGTACGGAATGTGCTGTCCCAGCGACAGCAGCATGGTCATGGAAGTCAGGGGATTGGCCAGGGGCAGCATGATCACCAGGCCCAGGCCGGTGAGCTTGCCGAGCAGGAACAGGTCATTGAACATGGCGGGATCCGAAAAGCGGGAAGCGGAAAAGCCGCGCGGCCAGGCGCGGCGCCAGTCCCTATTGTGGCCCAAACGAGACATTGCCTTTCCGCTTGACCCTCACGTAACGTAACGCTCCAGAGTTCGGTCTGCGCCACTCACGGAGGGAAACGATGCAGCTGAAAGTAGGAGAACTGGCCAAGCGCAGCGGACTGACGGTCCGCGCGCTGCACCACTATCACGCGATCGGTCTGCTCAGTCCCTCGGCGCGCGCCGAGAACGGCTACCGGCTGTACGGCCGCGACGACATCGCCCGGCTCCACCAGATCCAGGCGCTGCGCCGCTTCGGACTGTCGCTGGCCGAGATCGGCGCCTTCCTGGACCAGCCCGGCGTCCCGCTGGCCGGCATCGTGGCGCGGCAGATCGCCGCCCTCGACCGGCAGATCGAGCAGGCCGCGCAACTGCGCGCAAGACTGGCGCAATTGCACGGCCAGCTGCTCGGCGGCGCGGAACCGGAGCTGGCCGATTGGCTCAACACTCTGGAACTGATGACCATGTACGACAAATACTTCTCGCAAGACGAACTCGACCGCCTGCCCATGTATCGCAGCAGCCAGAGCGGCTCGCCGGACGCCGACTGGCTGGCGCTGATCGCCGAGGTGCGCGCCCAGATCGACGCCGGCGTCGCGCCCGAGGCACGGCGGCCGCGCGAGCTGGCGACGCGCTGGATGACGCTGCTGGTCCGCGACACCGGCGGCGATCCGCGCCTGCTGGTCAAGCTGAACGCCATGTACGAACGCGAGCCGTCGATGCAGGAACACGTCGGCATCTCGCCGGCCATGCGCGACTACGTGCTGCGCGCCTTCTCGGAAAGCAAGCTGCTGGTCTATGAAAAGTACCTGACGCCCGGGGAGATCCGCCATCTGCGCGCCCACTACGACGACCGCGCCGCCGAATGGCCGCAGCTCATGGCCGACGCGCGCGACGCCATCGACGCCGGCCACGCGCCGGGCTCGCCCGCCGGCCAGGCCCTGGCCCGCCGCTGGATGACGCTGTTCAGCAGCTACGCCGGCAAGGATCCCGCCACCCACGCCAAGTTCCGGCAGGCCTTGATGAGCGAGCCCGGACTCACCGCCGGCACCTGGGCCAGCGATGAGCTGCTCGGCTTCATGCGCCAGTCGATGGCCTCGCTCGCGCAGGCGCGCTGAATGCCGTCCCGCCGCCCGGGCGGCGGGACGCTCAGCCCGCTTGACCTCGCCCCAGGGGCAAGCCCCACACTCGCGCCCATGACCGACACCCATCTGCTCGCGGGCCGCTTCGGCGCCCTGACCCAGCTGTCGCCGAAGGCATTGCGGCTCTATGCGGATCAAGGCCTGCTGGTGCCCGATCGCATCGACCCGGCCACGGGCTATCGCTATTACGCGATCAGCCAGGCCGCCACGGCCCGGCTGATAGCCCGGCTACGCCGGTTGGGCCTGCCGGTGGCCCGCGTCGCGCGCCTGCTGGCGCTGGACGAGATGACGCGCGCGGCCGAGCTGCGCGCCTGGCTGGCCGCGCAGGCGGACCGGTTGGCCGAACAGAGTGAGCTGGTGGACGCCATCGTCCGCCAGTCTGCCGACGGCGATGCCGGACTGGCTGGCGCCGTGCGCGTGCGCGACGTGCCCGCCGCCAGGCTGGCGTACCTGCAGACCCATGTCGATATCGACGGCCTGGAACCCTTCGCCCAACACGCCGACTCGGCGCTGCGCGACGCCCTGGCCCGCGCCGGCCTGCCCGCCGACGGCCCGCTGATGCTGCATTTCCACGAAGCCGTGGGCCATGATGGCGCCGGCCGGATCGAAGCCGCCATCGCCTATGCCGGCCACCTGGAACCCTCGGGCGAATTGAGCTTGCGGCTGCGACCTGCCGGACGCGAAGCCTATCTGCCCGCGCCGGCCGCGCTGCAAACCTATCCACAGGTGCTGCGCCTATACGACGCGATCGAGCGCTGGCTGGAAGGCCAGGCCGGTTCCTGCTGCGCCGGCAGTCCCTACGAAATCCACCCGGGCACCGGCGGCGCCCGCTTCGATGTCGCCTATCCCATCGCACCCTGAGGCTCCATGCGGCACCTGCCCTACATCGGCTCCGGCCCTTACTGCTATGCCAACAGCTTCGCCATGATGTTCGGCGAACACGCCCCGTCGACCGCCGTCATCGAATTCGCCACCGGCAGTCCGTTCGGCATGCAGATGCTCGGGGGCGCGCTGCCGCTGTTCGATCCCCATGGCTGGAATCCGGACGCCGGCTTCGACGGCGCGCTGGCGGCGCTGGGCTGGCGTTCGGACCGCAGTTGCGGCGGCAGCGCGGGCGAGGCGCTGGAACGTCTGCACGACGCGCTGGCGCATGGTCCTGCCTGGATCGGTCCGGTCGAGATGGGATACTTCCGGCATCAGCCTGGCATGACGGGACCGATCCAGGCCGATCACTATGTCGTCGCGCTGGCGATCGAGGACGGCTGCGTGCTGATGCACGACCCGCAAGGCTTCCCCTATGCCACGTTGCCGCTGGCCGACTTCATGGCCGCCTGGGCGGCGGATACCGTGGACTACGGCGCGCCCTACACCTTGCGCACGGGCTTCACGCGCATCTCGGCGGTCTCGGAGACCGAGGCCATCCGCGCCGCGCTGCCAGCCGCCGCGCGCTGGCTCGCCATGGATCCGCGACGGCCCGTTCCCGCCGGCACGCTGGGCAACGCCGACGCCGCCGAAGCGCTGGCGGACAGGCTGCTCGACGGCTGCGACGACGCGCTCCGGATGCATCTGATCCATTTCGCGGTCCGAGTCGGCGCGCGTCGCGCCAGCGACGCGGCGGCCTGCCTGGCCCGCGCCGGCTGCCCGCGGGCCGCCGCCGTGGCCGCCGAGCAGGCGCGATACATCGGCGCCCTGCAACATCCACTGGTCACGCGGCGCGACGCCAGCGCGGCCCAATGCCTGCGCCGGCTGGCGCCGACCTACTCGCGACTGCTCGCGGCCCTGCACGCGGAATCCTGAGGCAATCCGCCGGGGACGGGCGCGGGCCGGACACGATACGGCCTGTCGCTGTAGCATGGACGCCTGCTTCAGCTCCCAAGGATCAGGCATGGATTCCCCCCAATGGATCACATCCGGGCGCGCCCGGCTGGCGGCCAGCGTCTGCGGCCAAGGCGCCCCCATCGTGTTCCTGCACGCCGGCGTGTGCGACCGCCGCATGTGGCACGCCGTCGCGCCCCGCCACGCCGCGCGCGGCCGGGCCATCGCCTACGACCGGCGCGGCTATGGACTGACCCGCGCCGATCCCGAAGACCATGCCCAGGTCACGGACCTGCTGGCGGTGCTGGACGCGCTGACGGACGGCGAACCGGCGATCCTGGTGGGCGCCTCGGCGGGCGGCCGCGTCGCGCTGGACATGGCGCTGCTGCATCCGGCGCGCGTGCGCGCCCTGGTGCTGGTCGCGCCGAACATCGCGGGCGCGCCCGCGCCCGTCTATGACCCGCCGGTGCAAGCGCAGATGGACGAGCTGCGCCAGGCAGAGGCCGCCGGCGACATGGAACGCGTCAACCGCTGCAAGGCGCGCCAGCTGCTGGATGGCGTGCTCGCCGCCGAAGGCCGCGTGACGGGCGAGACGCGGGCCTTGTTCCTGGACATGAACGGCATCGCGCTGCGCGCCGCGCCCGGCGGACAGGCGCAGGAGCCCGCGCCCGCCTATCCGCGCCTGGCGGACGTCGCCGCGCCGACGCTGGTGGCCTGGGGCAGCCTGGATTTTCCACATGTACAGGAACGCTCGCGCCACGCGGCGCGGACGATCCCCGGCGCCGAAGCGCGCGAATTCATCGACGCCGGCCACCTGCCCAGCCTGGAGGACCCGGCCGGTTTTTCCGCGCTGCTCGAAGACTTCATCCTGCGCCGCGCCTCCGCGGGCTGACGCCGGGCAAGCGCGCTACGCCTGTCCGTCCCCGCCGGCCTGCCCTTCTGCGCCGGCCTGCCCTTCCGCGCCAGCTTGCGCATCTTCGCCGGCCAGCAGGGCCCAACGCTCGTGGTCGCGCCACTGCCCGTCAATCCGCAGATAGCGCGGCGAAAACCCTTCCTTGCGGAATCCGGCGCGCCGCAGCAGCGCGATGGATGCCGTATTGGCGGGCTGCACGTTCGCCTCCAGGCGATGCAGCCCGAGTTCGCCGAACGCCAGCTCGGCCGTGGCGCGCAGAGCCTCGCCCATCATGCCGCTGCCACGGAATTCGGACATGCCGTAATAGCCCAGATAGGCGCTGAGAAAAACGCCGGCGACGATCTCGTTGATGTTGACCACGCCGACCAGGCGGCCCGACGCGCCTTCGCGCGCGAGCAGGCCCACGTTCGGTCCGGTGAGCGTGCGCGCGAACCAGGCGTCGAAGCCCGCCTGATCCGTCAATGACGCGACCCAGGGCCGATGGTAGTGCTGGTTGGCCTGATTCGCGGCGATCAGATCGGCGGCATCGCCGCTACGGACGCGACGCAGTTCTATCCTGCTCATGGCTTGCTCCGAGCGAGCCCGGTGCCCGCGCCAATGGGCTGGCATTATGCCTCAAGGTCAGGCCCCGGCTGAACGCTGAAAACACCGCGAATTCGCGGGTGCCGGGCGTCGAGGCTTTACCGTGCGTAACCGTGGCTGGACCTGTCACGGCAAGACCGCTATAAATGACGCAGCCCCGCCCGCGCCGCAACGCGCGCACGCGGATCCCGTCTCCTACACCTGATCCAGAACCCTCCACGACATGGCATCTTCCGCCGCCCCCACTCCCCGCGTCAGCCCCGGCAATCCGGGCGACATCTCCACCTTCGCGATCAACTTCGAAAAAGGCGAGGAAAGCTGGGACGAGCAGATCGACCTGACCGAGCTGCTGCTCGCCGCCCTGCAGGAACGCGACATCCCCGCCACGCGCGACGAGGCCTGGCTGCGCACCGGCGACGGCTTCTGGCTGCTGCCGCAACTGGTGAGCGCGCAGCTGTCCGAGGACGGCAACATGCGGACGTCCACCACCATCCAGGCCTGGCACCCCGAGCTGGCGCCGGAAGGCGTGTTCGAGTATCAGCATTCGATCAGCAGCGAAGACGCGGTCAGCGCGTTCCGCCGGGGCTTCTCGCAATGGGCCGCGACGGACGCGGTGGCGCTGCGCGACAGCGCCAGCGACGAGCCCGACTGTCCCTGCATGATCATGGAATTCCCGGCCGACGACGGCGGCGCCAGCCTGCGCCGCCGCGTGGTGCTCGGCCCGGTCGCGCACTATGCCGAATCGCCCGCGCCGTCGCACGACGAAGAGCATCCGTTCTGTCCCTGCTGCCTGTTCACGAATTCGCTCGATGCCTTCCACGGCATCCTGCGCGACGGCGGCTATGCCGCGATCCGTCTGTATGCCGCGCGCGACGCCAACGGCGAGATCAGCGCGGACTGCCGCGTCAACGGCGAGGATTATCCGGCCGGGCAGCAGGCCCTGGCCGAATACGTCGGCACCTGGCCGCAGCGCGGCTTCGAGTTCCGCAAGCAGCTGGTGATCGCCCATCTGTACGACGGCGAGCCCGGCTGAGCGTCGCCGAGCGGCGATGCCCGGCGCGCCTAGCGCCGGGCGATCGCCCTGAACACGTCGTAGGTGCTGCGCTCGTCCTGCTCGGCGCCATGATCGCTGAGCTTGACGATGACCACGCGCCGGCCGGGATGCACGTAGGTGTACTGGCCGTAGATGCCCATGGCGGAATAGTCCTCGCCGTCGTCGGGGCCGCGATGCCACCACTGCGCGGAATAGCCCCAGCCATCCAGCGGCGTCGTCACCGGCGCCGCGATGCGCGCCACCCAGGCGCCCGGCACTACTTGTCGCCCCGCCACGTATCCCTGGTCCGCCAGCATCTGGCCGACGCGCGCGAAATCGCGCGCGGTGGCGTTGACGCAGCAGAACGCCTTTTCCGTGCCGCCGGCCTGGTCCAGGTTCCAGGTGGCCGGCCACTCGGCGCCGATGGGCTGCCAGATGTCGCGCGCCAGCAGGTCCGCCAGGTTGCCGCCGGCGGCCCGCGCCAGCGCCATCCCGAGCAACTGCGTGTCGACGCTGCGATAGGCCGTTGCGCTGCCCGGCGTGAATTCCATCTCGCGGTTCCGCGCGACAAAGCCCGGCAGGTCGCGCGTCAGGTACATGCGCGCCGCGCCGGTGAAGGGCCAGTATGGCCGATAGTTCTCGGCCACGAACACGCCGGAACGCATGTCGAGCAGGTCGCGCACCGTGACCTTGTCGTAGTCGCCGCCCGTCTTCAGCTCCGGCAACAAATCCACCAGCCGGTCGCTTTCGCGCAGCTTGCCTCGGGCGATGGCCTGTCCGACCAGCAGCGAGACCAGCGACTTGGACATGGACCATGAGGACATCAGCGTGCGCGCATCGACGCCGGGCCGGTACCACTCATAGGCCAGCTTGCCATCGCGCAGGATCACGAAGGCATTCGTGTGCGTCAGTTCCAGGAAGCGGTCGAAGGCGATCTGTCCGCCCTTCCAGGGCACGGTCGCGGGCGGCGGCTCGGGCTGCGCGGGCAAGGCCCAGGGCACGGCCGGCGCGGCCACCTCGCGCGCCGGGAACAGCTCGCCCCGGCGCGACGGTTCCGCCACTTCCAGCTGGTACAGCCTGTAGGGCGGCGGGATGTCCATGACCGTCGTGCCGGCATAGGCGACGGCGGCCAGGGCCGCGACGCCGGCCAGCAGCCGCCAGGCCAGGCGGCGCCGGCGCGGGACCGGCGCGGGCGCGCCGCCGGCCGGAAAGCGATTGCGGGAATTCATCGGGTAGGGGACATCCGGAACAGGCCACGGCAGCCAGGACGCGATCTTCGCACATCCGCGCGCGACCGGGCAGGCCGGTTATGTGGTCATGCCTCATTTAGTCATGCGGCATGACCTCATGCGCCATTTGGTCATGACGCAGTAAGAAACAACCAATCCGTCGTTTGCGCCTTCCGGGGTCTCACTTAATGTGGTCAGCCCAAGGTGGCGAACCCACGATGATGAACCGCCCCCGCCGGCGGGCCAAACCCGCCACCGCCGCCCGCCCGAACCACGGAGCCTCTCATGAACGACCGCCTGCACCCCGCCAAAGCGTCCCGATCCGCCGCCGTGAAAGCGCGGCTGGACCATCCCGTCATCGACACCGACGTGCACGTCAACGACTACGCGCCGGTGCTGGAAGACTATATCCAGCACTACGGCGGCTCCAAGCTGGTGGACGCACTGCGCAAGGCGCTGGGCTCGCGCTACCCCACGCGGCGCGACGGCAAGGACTGGTACCAGCAGACGCCGGCCGAGCGCCATGACAACCGCACGCTGCGCTCGCCGTGGTGGGCGCGGGTCACGCGCAACACGCTGGATCTGGCCACCTACACCCTGCCCGAGCTGCTGTACGAGCGCCTGGCCGAACAGGGCGCGGACTATTCCATCCTGTTCCCGAACGACGTGCTGGCGCCGCTGGGCGCGGGCGACGAGGCGCGCCAGCCGCTGCACCGCGCCATCAATCACTTCCATGCCGACCAGTACCGCAAGTACGCCGACCGCCTCACCCCCGTCGCAGGCATCCCGCTGAACACGCCGCAGGAAGGCATCGAGGAACTGGAGTTCGCGGTCAAGACGCTGGGCTTGAAGGTGATCAACATCGCCGGCGGCGTGAAGCGGCCCATCAAGGCCATCGCCCGCAAATATCCGGCCGATCAGTACCCGGAGATCGCCCGCCACGCCAGCTATGTCGACTTCTACGGCATCGACAGCGAATACGACTACGACCCGTTCTGGGCCAAGGTGGTCGAGCTGGGCGTGCCCGTCACCACGCATTACGGCAGCCAGGGCTGGACCGGCCGGCAGTCCACCAGCAACTACATGTTCAATCACATCGGCCACTTCGCCGACGGCTCGCAGGCCTTCGCCAAGGCGCTGTTCTTCGGCGGCGTGACGCGCCGCTTCCCCAACCTGCGCGTGGCCTTGCTGGAAGGCGGCGCCGACTGGGGCTCGCACGTCTACACGCACCTGGTCGATCGCTGGGAAAAGCGCAACCGCAAGGCGGTGCAGAACTACAACCCGGCCCACGCCGACCTCGCGCTGCTGCAGGATCTGTTCTCGCGCTACGGCGCGGATTTCATCCGTGGCCGCGAACCGGACCCGGCGCAACTGCTGCGCGACAGCCTGGGCATCTCCGCCCTGCCGCACAGCCGCGAGCCGCACGAGGACGAGCTGGACGATTTCGCCGCCGCCGGCATCGAGTCGGCCGAGGACATCCGCAAGCGCTGGGTGGACAGCTTCTACTTCGGCTCCGAGGCCGACGACCGCACCGTGGCGACCGCCTTCAACGACCGCGTCCATCCGCTGGGCGCGAAGATCAACGCGATCTGGTCCTCCGACATCGGCCACTGGGACGTGCCCGACCTGACCGAGCCGCTGGCCGAAAGCTGGGACCTGGTCGAACAGGGCGTCATCAGCGAACAGGACTTCAAGGCCCTGGTGTTCGGCAATCCCTACCGCCTCTACACCGAGGCCAATCCCGATTTTTTCCGGGGCACGGAGATCGAGCGCAAGCTCGCCGCCCGCCCCGCCGCCACCGACACCAAGACCCGCGCCGCCTGACGCCACGCCCTGTATGAGTCCCGCCATGAAGCCCTTGCAGTTCCTTCGCAGATCCCTGGCCGCGCTGGCCTTCCTGGCGGCCGCCGCCGCGCCGGCCGGCCCGGCGCGGGCAGCCGACACCATCCGCATCGGCGTGGCCACCGCCGGCGGCGGCGACCCCATCACCTGGGGCGGCTCGCCCGGCGGCGTGGTACGCGCCAACAACTGGCTGGAGCAGGCCTTCGCGGCCGACGGCGTCAAGGTCGAATGGCTGTTCTTCAAGGGCGCGGGGCCGGCGGTCAACGAGGCGCTGTCCAACAAGCAGATCGACTTCGCCTACCAGGGCGACCTGCCGCAGGTGGTGGGCCGCGCCAACGGCCTGAAGACCAAGCTGCTGGTGGCCAGCGGCGTGCGCAACAACCTCTACCTGGTGGCGCCGGCCGCCTCGCCGCTGTCGTCCATCAAGGACATCCGCGACCACAAGGTGTCCATCTTCCGGGGCACCAACGGCCATCTGGTCGCCATCAACGTGCTGGCCGCCCACGGCCTGGCCGAGCGTGACATCAAGGGCGTCAACCTGGACGCGGGCAGTGCCCAGGCCGCGCTGGTGTCCAACGGCGTGGACGCGGCCTTCGGCGGCTATGAATGGTTCAAGGTGCGCGACCAGGGCCTGGCCAAGGTCATCTACAGCACCCAGGGCCAGGATCCCGCGTACACGCGCCAGGCCTCGCTGCTGGTGCGCGAGGAGTTCGAGCGCGACAACCCGGCGCAGGTGCAGAAGGTGGTCGATGTCTTCGTGCGCGCCTCGCGCTGGGCCTCGGACGAGGCCAACCGTGACGCGCTGTTCAAGCTCTGGGAAAAGAGCGGCGTGCCCTACGCGTCCTGGGCCGCCGAGTTCGACAAGCAGGACCTGGCCGCGCGCAACTCGCCGCTGATCGACGACTTCATCATCGCCCGCTACAAGGCGGTGGTGGCCGACGCGCTCAAGCTCAAGCTGATCCGTCGCGAGGTATCGGTGGACGGCTGGTTCGACGACCGCTACCTGAGGCAGGCGCTCAAGACGCAGGGCCTGGAACGCTACTGGACCCGCTACGACGCCGCCGGCAAGGCCGTCGCGGGCGAGCGCCAGGCCTCGGCGCGCTGAACGGAGACGCACATGGCCGCCCTGTCCTCTTCCGGCGCCTGGCGCGCCGCGCCGCTGCCGCCCTGGGCGCGCCAGGCCGCCTGGACCGCCGCGCCCTGGCTGCTGCCCGTGTTGCTGCTGACGCTATGGCACGCGGGCGCCAGCCAGGGTTGGATCTCGCCACAGGTGCTGCCGCCGCCGGCCTATGTCTGGGAAACGCTGCGCGACCTGGCCGTCAACGGCGACCTGTGGCTGAACACCGCCGCCAGCCTGCGGCGCGTGCTGGCCGGCTTCGCCGCCGGCAGCCTGCTGGGCCTGCTGCTGGGCGTGGCCATGGGCCTGTCGCGCCGGCTCGAAGCCTATCTGCTGCCCACGTTCAATGCGCTGGTGCAGATCCCGGTGCTGGCCTGGCTGCCCTTCGTGCTGCTGCTGGTGGGCATCGGCGAAGCGCTCAAGATCATCCTGATCGCCAAGGCGGCGCTGGTGCCCGTGACCCTCAACACGCTGCAGGGCTTCCGCCAGGCCAGCCCGGCGCTGCGCGAGGTGGGACGCGTCTATGGCTACACGCGGCGCCAGGAAGTGCTGGAGATCGTGCTGCCGCTGGCCACGCCGACGCTGTTCACCGGCCTGCGGCTGGGCTTCACCAAGGCCTGGCTGTCGCTGGTGGTGGTGGAGCTGGTGGCCTCCAGCGAGGGCCTGGGCTACCTGATCGTGTACGGCCGCCAGCTGTTCCAGCTGGACCTGGTCATGGCCGCCGTGATCGTGGTGGGCGCGATCGGCTACACCATCGACCGCGCGCTGGACTGGACCGAGACGAAGCTGATTCGCGGCTCGGCCATCCAGGCGGCGGGAGCGCCGCGATGAGCGCCGCCCCCGCCCTGTCGCGCGACGCCGCCGAGGCGGCCGCCGCGCAGCCGCTGCCCGTCTCCGCCGCCGGCCGCTGGCGCGGGCTGGTCCTGCCCGTGGCCGCCGTGCTGCTGTGGTGGCTGCTGTCCCACGCCGGCCTGGTCAATTCGGCGCTGCTGGTCCCGCCCGAGAAAGTGCTGGCCACCGCCGCCGAGCAGATCTCCGGCGGCAAGCTGTGGCGCGCGCTGGGCGCCAGCCTGGCGCGGGAATTCACTGGATTCGCCATCGGCACCCTCGCCGGCCTGCTGCTGGGCGCGGCGCTGGGCGTGTCGCGCATCTTCAACCGCCTGGCCGGTCCCAGCTTCAACACCTTCAAGCAGATCTCGCTGTTCGCCTGGATCCCGCTGATCTCGGTCTGGTTCGGCCTGGGCGACACCGCCAAGGTGGCATTCCTGTCGCTGGCCGCGCTGGTGCCGGTGGTGGTCAACACCTGCGACGGCATCAGCCAGACCCCGCCCGCGCTGCTCGAAGTGGCGCGGGTCTATGGCTACACGCGCTGGCAGACCTTCCGCCAGGTGGCGCTGCCGGCCGCCGCGCCGGCCATCTTCACCGGCATCTACCTGGCCCTGATCTATTCCTGGCTCGCCACCATCGGCGCCGAATACCTGCTGGTGGCGGGCATGGGCATCGGCAACCTGCTGATCGAGGGCAGCGAGCATTTCCAGATGGACCTGGTGATCTTCGGCATGTTCGTGGTGGGCACGATCGGCTGGCTCACCAACGCCTCGGCCCGCCTGGCCGAGCGCCGGCTCGCGCGGCTGCGCGGCCGGACACTATGAACGCGGGAGCGACACGCATGGCAGAACCCCACACCCTGGATCTGGAACTCAAGGCCGTCGGCAAGCGCTACGCCAGCGCGCAGGCCGAGGGCGGCGCGCTGCAGGTGCTGTCCGGCATCGACCTGCGCATACCGGCCGGCCAGTTCGTGGCCGTGGTCGGCGCCAGCGGCTGCGGCAAGTCCACGCTGCTGCGGCTGATCCTGGGCCTGGACGACGCCCATGACGGCAGCATCACGCTGGGCGGCGCGCCGGTGCTGGGCACCAGCCCGGATCGTGGCATCGTGTTCCAGGACCACCGCCTGTTCCCCTGGCTGAACGTGGCGCAGAACATCGCCGTCGGCCTGCGCAACGCGCCGCGCAGCGCCTCGGAAAAGCGCGAGCTGGTGGCCGAGCACATCGCCCTGGTCGGGCTGGAAGGCTTCGAGCAGTCCTACCCGCACCAGATCTCCGGTGGCATGGCGCAGCGCGTGGCGATCGCGCGCGGCCTGGTCAACCGCCCGCGCGTGCTGTTGCTGGACGAACCCTTCGGCGCGCTGGACGCGCTGACGCGCGCCCGGCTGCAGACTGAGCTGCAGCGCATCTGGCAGAAGGAACGCATCACCATGATCCTGGTGACGCACGATGTCGAGGAAGCGGTCTACCTGGGCGACCGCGTGGTCATCATGCAGCCGCGTCCGGGCCGCATCCGCCGCATCGTCGACGTGCCGCTGCCGCATGCGCGCAACCGCAGCGACCCGCGCTTCATCCGCCTGCGCGACGACGTGCTGTCCGATTTCCTGGAGCCGGACGGCGCCCCCGCCGACGACAGCGCGCCGCTGGGCAGCGCCGCCAGCGTGCTGGCGCCGCCGTCGCTGGCCTCGCTGCGCATGGCCTGGTAGGCCGCCCCACGATTCTCCCTTTCATCCGACTAGGAACTCCACGCCATGACCCGCCCCCCGCGCCAGATCAAGCTCGGCGCCTTCCTGATGCAGACCGGCCACCACATCGCCGCCTGGCGCCATCCCGAAGCGCAGGCCGACGCGGCCGTGAACTTCCGCCACTACGTGGACCTGGCCCGGCGCGCCGAGGCCGCCAAGTTCGACGCCATCTTCCTGGCCGACGCGGTCGGCGTGCGCAACACCGACCTGCCCTCCCTGTCGCGCACCGCGCGCAGCGACCACTTCGAACCGCTCACGCTGCTGTCGGCGCTGGCCGCCGTCACCGAGAAGATCGGCCTGATCGCCACCGTCTCCACCACCTACAACGAGCCCTACCACGTGGCGCGCAAGTTCGCCTCGCTGGACCAGATCAGCGGCGGCCGCTCGGGCTGGAACCTGGTCACCTCCAGCGGCCAGGGCGAGGCGCAGAACTTCAACCTGGACGAACACGTGGAACACGCGCAGCGCTATGCGCGCGCGGCTGAATTCCACGACGTGGTGCTGGGGCTGTGGGACAGCTGGGAGGACGACGCCTTCCTGCGCGACGCCGACAGCGGCCAGTACTTCGACCCCGCCAAGCTGCATCCGCTGCATCATCGCGGCGAGCATTTCAAGGTGCGCGGCCCGCTCAACGTGGCGCGTTCGCCGCAAGGCCGGCCGGTGGTGGTGCAGGCCGGCGCCTCGCCCGCCGGCCGCGACCTGGCCGCGCGCAGCGCCGAGGTCATCTTCGTGGCCCATCAGACCTTCGACGAGGCCCAGTCCTTCTATCGCGACATCAAGCGCCGCGCCGCCGGCTACGGCCGCGACCCCGAGTCCATCAAGGTCATGCCCGGCATCTTCCCCGTGGTCGGCCACAGCCAGGCGCAGGCCGACGAGAAGTTCGCCCGCCTGCAGGACCTGATCCACCCGGTGGTCGGCGTGCAACTGCTGTCGAACATGATCGGCGTGGACCTGTCGGGCCATCCGGTGGACGGGCCGCTGCCCGAGCTGCCCGAGACCAACGGCGGCCGCAGCCGCCAGCTGCTGCTGGCCGACCTGGCCCGCCGCGACGGCCTGACCATCCGCCAGCTGTACCTGAAGATCGCCGGCGCGCGCGGCCACCAGCAAGTGGTGGGCACGCCCGCGCGCATCGCCGACCAGTTGCAGCAATGGTTCGAGGAAGAAGGCGCGGACGGCTTCAACATCATGTCGCCCTGGCTGCCCGGCGGCCTGGACGATTTCATCGAGCTGGTGCTGCCGGAACTGCGCCGGCGCGGCCTGTTCCGGCGCGAATACGCGGGCAGCACATTGCGCGAGCACCTGGGCCTGGCCCGGCCGGCGCATGTGCAGGCCAGCGCCCGCGCGCAACGTCCTGCCATCGCCGCCTGACGCGGACCACATGCCGGCCCCCATCACTCAACCAGAACGCATCTGTCACATGCCCAGCGATTCCACTCCCCATATCGCCATCATCGGCGGCGGCTTCGCCGGCGCCGTCACCGCGCTCAAGCTGGCCCGCGCCGCGCCCCGGCCGCTGGCCATCACCATCGTGGAAAGCCGCCCCGAACTGGGGCGCGGCATTGCCTACAGCACGCGCAACCCGGCGCACCTGATGAACGGGCCGGCGAAGAACTTCACGCTCTATCCGGACCAGCCCGAGCATCTGGCCTACTGGCTGCGCAACCAGGCCGAGCGCGACGGCTGGCGTCCGCCCGCCGGCGTGGCCTACGCCGACAGCTTCGCGCCGCGCCATCTCTATGGCGACTACGTGCAGGCGGAACTGGAGAACGCGCTGGCGCAGGCGCCGCATCCAATCGCGTTCAAGCACCTGGCCGGACGCGCGCGGGACCTGGACGGCGACGGCGCGGCGCGCTGGGCCGTGCGGCTGGAGGACGGACGCCAGCTGCGCGCCGACTACGTAGTGCTGGCCACGGGCCTGTTTCCGCGCACGCTCCATGAAGCGGGCCTGGAGCTGGATCCCGAACTGGTCCGGCGCGGCGCGGTGATCGACGACCTGTGGTCCGAGCCGCCGCCCAAGGCGCTGGCGCGCGACCGCGACGTGCTCGTCATCGGCAGCAACCTGTCGGCGCTGGACGCCATGATCCACGCCGACAGCCACGGCTTTCGCGGCGAGTTCCACAGTGTCTCGCGGCGCGGGCTGCTGGTGGCACCCCGGCGCGACGTGCAGCCCTGGCCGCCCTTCCTGGATCCGCAGGCCCTGCCCGCAACCCTGCGCGACCTGCTGCGCATCGTGCAGGCCGCGCGCCGCGACATCGCCAGCGCCGGCGAGGACTGGCAGCGGCTGGCCGGCGCGGTGCGGCCACACCTGCCCGCCTTGTGGACGGCGGCCAGCGCCGACGAGCGGCTGCGCTTCATCCGCCATCTGCGTCCGTACTGGGAACTGGGACTGCACCGCGCCGCCCCCGAGTCCAACGCCTGGCTGCAGGACGCGCGCCGCGCCGGCCGCTTCCGCCATCACGCAGGCCGCGTGCTGCGCCTGTCCCGCGCCGCCGATGGCCGCGTCGCGGTCAGCTGGCGCGCGCGCGGCGAATCGCGTCCGCAGCCCCTGCTGGTGGACCGCGTGTTCAACACGCGCGGCTTCGAATTCGACTGGACCCGCATCGACGATGCACTGCTGCGCAATCTGCTGGGCAAGGGCCTGGCGGTGCCGCACGCGACCGGCTTCGGCATCGCGGCTGATCCGGCCACCGGCGAAGTCGCGCAACGCCACGGCCAGCGGCCAGGGCTGTATGCCGTGGGCCATCCCTTGCGCGGCGTGTCCTGGGAATCCAACGCCATCGGCGAGCAGATCGCCGGCGCGACGGCGACCGTGACGGCCTTGGCGGAACAGTTGCGGACAACGACGGAAACCGGCTTCTTCCCGCCGGCCGGAACGGGCCTGGGGCCCCAGGCCGTCAGGGCCGCATGACGTGCTCGCCCAGCAGGCGATAGAACCAGAAGGCCTCGTCCTGCGCGATGCGCGCCTCCAGGCGCGCGGGCGACAGGCCCGTCACGCGGCGCACTTCGCGGCCCAGGTGCGACTGGTCGGCGAAACCCGCGCCGCCAGCCAGCCCGGCCCAGTCGATCGCGCCGTCCCGGCGATGCGCCGACATGCGCGCCATCGCGTCCTCGACCCGCGAATACAGTTGCAGATCGCGATGGCTCTGGCCGGTCCAGGCCTTGATGCGCCGCTGGGCCTGCCGCAGGCCCTGGCCAGCGCCTGACAGCACGGCCCTGCCAGCCAGTCCGCGCAACCAGTCGCCCAGAAGGGGAGCGGGCGCGGCCGGACGCGCATCGCGCCATAGCGGCGCCAGCGCGTTTTCCACGCGCGCGAACGGCCTGGCGTCGGACGCCTCGAAGACAGACAGGCAGGCGTCCACGAAGGCGCTCGACGCGACCTCGGCCACGGGCACGATGCAGTCCATCAACGCCATGCCACGCACGCCGGTCAGCCGCGCCAGGTCTTCCGGACGAAACGCCGCCGACAAGGCGTGCACCGGCCCGGGCGACCAGCTCGCGCGGGGCCGGCGCTGCGGTCCCGCCAGCGTCAGGCGCGGCAAGGGCGCTGACAGCGCCGGCTCGCCCGTCGCCGTCCCGGCCTCCTCGACCCGGTGCAGCGCGCCCTCGAAGATCCAGGACACCACCGCCAGCGGCGTTGCCGGGTAGTAGTTGAAACGCTCGGCGTCGGACAGCGCCAGCGCGCGCGTGTCGCGCTCCACCGCGGCAAACACGCCGGAGGCTGGCGCGATGCGCGGCAACAGCAGGCGGGATGAGGATGAGCGGGACATAGCGCGTGTCGGAGCGAGTGAGGAAAAGGGCGATGCATCTGCCGGACGCAAGCGCCCGGACGGCGCGTGCCGGACGCCGCCGCGCGCGTCGTTTCCGTTCTATACCCGGACCCGGGCCAGGAACAGAATCCTCGGCATGCGCGGCTACGCCACGGCACTGTACTGCGACGCCGGCGTTCCCGCCAGAACCTTGCAACCGCAAGACACGCATATCGGAGTTCACATGCCCATCAAGCACGTCGCCATCGTCGGCGCCGGCATCGGCGGCCTGGCCGCCGCGCTCGCCATCCGCCAGGCCGGCCTGAGCGTCTCGGTCTACGACCAGGCCTCCCGACTGGAGCCGCTGGGCGCCAGCCTCACCCTCTGGCCCAACGCCATGCGCTGCCTGCGCGCGCTGGGCGTGGCCGAACCGCTGCTGCGCGCGGGCGCGCGGATTCTGTCCACCGAGGCGCGCTCGCTGCGCGGCGAGATGCTGGCCTGCGTGCCCATGCAGCGCTTCTACGACGAGGCCGGCGAACCCGGCATCTGCGTCACGCGCGCCGACGTGCAACGGGTGCTGCTCGACGCGCTGGGCGCGGAACACGTGACCTTGAGCCGTCGGCTGGAATCGCTGCGCCAGGACGCCGGCGGCGTGGCCTTGCGCTTTCGCGACGGCGCCGAGGCGCGGGCCGACCTGCTGATCGGCGCCGACGGCCTGCGCTCCACCGTGAGACGCCTGCTGTTCGACGACGGCCCGCCACGCTACGCGGGCTATGGCGCCTGGCTGGGCCTGAGCGCCATCGACCATCCCCGCCTGGCGCGGGAAAGCGCCGTCGAGATCTACGGCGCCGGCGAACGCCTGGGCGTGATCGACTCGGGCGGCGGCCTGTATTACTGGTATTTCATCGAGAACCGCGCGCAGCCGGTCGATGGCGTCGTCCATTGCACCTCGGGCAGCCTGCTGCCCCGGCTGGTGGACTGGCCAGACTATGCACGCCAGCTGGCCACGTCGACGCGCGCCCGCAGCCTGCAATACCTGTCGTTCTTTCACCGGCCGGCCCGCCGAGGCCCCTGGGGCCGGGACCGCGCGCTGCTGCTGGGCGACGCCATCCATCCCTACCTGCCCAACCTGGGACAGGGCGCCTGCCAGGCCATCGAGGACGCGCATGTGCTGGGCATCCTGCTGGCGCAAGGGCTGGAGGATCAGCCCTTGCTGACCCGCTATCAGTCCGCGCGGGCGCGCCGCACGGCCATGCTGGGACGCGATTCAGCCAGGGTGGGGCGCTTCGCCCAGGTCGGCGGCCCCACATCGAGCCGCCTGCGCGACCTGGCGCTGCGCAGCGTGCCCGATTGGGTCCACGCGAGGCGGACGCGGCAGCAGTTCGGCATAGGCGACACGCGCTAGAAGAAGGAGGACCCGCCACTGAACACCTCAATCCGTCTCTCGATAGACCGCCTGCATGATCACTTTTGTATTCGGACACATTTCTGGAAAAGCTGATATGCAGATGATAGGATTGCGGCGCCCTGCAGGTGCAGGGCATGCGCACGTCAATCAAACTCAACGGGACGGTATATGCTTATCTGGCGCGGGTATGGTCTTTTGGTGTTAGTCGCACTCGTCGTGGGCATCCTGCTATCCACCTACATCGAACGGCACTTTCTGGAAGCGTCCGTTCTCGCGACATATCCCAAGCTCGCAGATTGCATCGGTCTGTGGCTGGGCGCGGCGATTCTCTATGGCATCAGCCGACTGGTCGATCGCAGCAACGAACCCCGCACGTTCATCGACAAGGCAACGGGCCGGGAAATCGTGGTCCAGGCCAAGCACGACCTGTTCTTCATTCCGCTGAAGTACTGGCCGCTACTGCTCATGGCGCTGGGCGTCGTCATGCTCTTCACGGAACGCAAACTCTAGCCCCCTTCCTGGCCGGCAAGCTCAGTCCCTCGCCCTGAGCCACTGCCCCACCACGTCCAACACCACGCGGCCCTGCTCGCGGTGCGGCACGTGGCCGCAATTCTCCAACAGCAGGTGACGGCCGCCCGTCAGCGCGGCGATGCGTTCGGGGTGCGCGGGCGAGCCATACTCGTCCACTTCCCCGTGCAGCGCCAGCACCGGGCAGCGCACCTGGCGCAACGCCTCGTCCAGGGTCCATTCGGTGAATGCGGGCGAGAGCCAGTTGTCGACCCAGGCGCTCAGCACCCAGGCGGCTTTTTCGCCGTGGTATTTCTTCAGCCGGTCGAGCTGGCCAGGTTCGGCGAAACCGCGCTTGGCATCGGCCACGCCGGCGACCGTGCGGTCCTCGGCGAAGGCCTGCGCCGATTCGGTGATCAACGCGCGGCAGTCCGAGGCATGGCGCGCGGCGACATTGACGGCCATGCCGCCGCCCACGCTGTGGCCGAACGCGACGAAGGGGCCGATGTCCAGCGCATCACGCAGGCGAGCGAAATCGCCATCCGCTTCCTCTTCGATGAAGCCCCGGACCAGCGTGGCCGGATTGGGGTCCGACAAGCCGAAGCCCAGCCTGTCGTAGGCAATGACCGCGCGGCCGGTTTCACTGGCCAGCTGTTCGGGAAAATCGCGCCACAGCGCCACGCAACCCAGCGAGTCATGGAACAGCACGATGGGCGCGCCGGCCGCGCCGACCGGATCCCAGCGCCGCGCGTAGAGGCGGCCCTTTGCGGTATCCACGTGAACATCCTGGCTTGCGATGACAGACATGTAGCGATTCCTGTGCCTGCGCGCGGACCTTCCGCGCGCCATGGCCGGATTATAGGAAACGGCGGATCGCCTGAGCGCCGCGCCCCCGGGCCTGCCGGCCGCCGCGCGGCCACAGCAGCGCCGCGATGGCAGGAACCAGGCAACTCGCCGCCAGCAGCAGATTGGCTTGCAAGCCCAGCGCGTCCACCGTGGGCACGCCCAGCAGCGAACCGGCGGCGATGCCCAGGTTGAAGGCCGACACGAACCAGGCCGTCGCCGGCTCCACCGCCTCCGGCGCCGCGCGCAGCATCCACAGTTGCAGCGATACCGACACGCCACCGTAGGCCAGGCCCCAGGCCAGCAACAGGACACCCGCCGCCAGCGGCCTGTCGCCCAGCCAAGCGTGCAGCGTCAGCACCAGGGCCAGCGCGGCGACGATGGCCAGCAGCACCGGCCGCACCCGCCGCGCCGCGCCCAGGCCCGCGACGAAGTTGCCCGCCACGCCCGCGACGCCATAGGCGAACAGCAGCGGCCCGATCCAGTCCTCGGCGAAACCGGCGCGCGTTTCCAGCAGCGGCCGCACGAAGGTATAGGCCATGAAGTGCGCGGCCACCAGCGACAGCGTGATGACGACGCCTCGGCGCAATCCCGATTTGTGCAACGCGGCCATCAAGGCCGGGGCGCGCAGCGAGCGGGCCGTCGGCAATGCCGGCAGCAACCGCGCGTTCAGCGCCAGGGCCAGCAGGCACAGGCCGCCCATCGCGCCGAAGGCCGCGCGCCAGCCGGCCAGCGCGCCGATGGCCGCGCCCAGCGGCACGCCCAGCACCGAGGCCACCGCCACGCCGCCGAAGATCACGGACGTGGCCAATGCCACGGCGGCCGGCGGCGCCAGGCGGCCCGCCAGCCCGCCGGCGATGGACCAGATGCCGCCGATGCAGAAGCCCACCAGCGCGCGCGCCGCCAGCAAGGCGGGCAGGTTCGGCGCCAGCGCGCTGGCCGCATTGGCCAGCGCCAGCGCCGCCAGCAAGGTGCACAGCACGCGGCGGCGGTCCGCTGCGCCCGCCCACAGCACCGCCAGCGGCGCGCACAGCGCGGCCAGCAGCGAAGGCACGAACAGCAGCAGGCCGCCCATGCCCGTGGACATGCCCAGTTCGCCGGCGATGGGCGCCAGCAGGCCCACCGGCAGCATCTCGGACGTGACCACGCAGAATGTGCTCAGGCCGGCGGCCGCCACGGCGGGCCAGTTGGCGCGTTCGGGAGTAGCGGGAATGGCGGCGGCGGACGCCGGCGCGGTGGTCGTGGCGGAATTCATGTCGGATCAATGGAAAAAAACAGCGGCGCGTTGCCGGATGCCGCGCCATGCCCAGCGCGGGAAAGCGGAACCTGTCGGCCCCTGATGTGCTGTCCCAGTCTACTGATTCCATTGCGCTGATAAAGTATCTGGATTACCAAACACTGGGGACAATCCGTGGACAATAAGACCCTGGCCGGCATCGACCACATCGGCGATCTGCGGGCCTTCGTGCGCGTGGCCGACGCCTGCAATTTCACGCTGGCCGCCGAACGCCTGGGCCTGACGCGCTCGGCCGTGGGCAAGTGCGTCGCCCGGCTGGAGGCGGGACTGGGCGTGCGCCTGTTGCACCGGAGCACCCGCAGCGTCAGCCTGAGCGACGAGGGCCGGCTGTTCTATGAACATGCCACGCGCATCCTGTCGGAAGTGGACAACGCGGCCGGCGCGATGGCGCGCCGCAAACAGGCGCCGCGCGGCCGCCTGCGCATCGACGTGCCGGTGTCGCTGGGCCGGCTGCACGTCCTGCCCCTGGTGCGCGAATACCTGGACCGCTGGCCCGAAGTCGAGGCCGAGCTGAGCTTCTCCGACGACTATACCGACCTGGTGCGGGACGGTATCGACCTGGCCATCCGCATCGGCGGCGACGGCGACAGCCGGCTGGTGCGGCGCGTGCTGGCGCCGCACCGCCTGATCACCTGCGCATCGCCGGCCTACCTGGCGCGTCACGGCATGCCGGCGACGCTGGATGAACTGCCGCGCCACCAGGCCCTGGCCTTCGTCCATGCCGGCGCCGTCGTGCCGTGGCGCTACTCGGCCGGCGGCGAGGAGCGCCAGCTGCATGTGGCGGGACGCCTGCGGCTGGGCAATACCGAGGCCTTGCGCGACGCCGCGCTGGCCGGCGCGGGCATCGCGCAGCTGGGCGCGTTCCTGGTCGGCGAAGACCTGCGCGCCGGCCGGCTGGTGCCGGTGTTGGAAAACATCGCGCCGCCGGGCGCGCCGGTCTGCGCCATCTATCCGCACCGGCGCCATCTGCCGCCCAAGGTGCGCCACCTGATCGACGCCATCGCCGCGCGCTGGAAGGCGTCTGCGCCCTGGACGGTCTGAGCGATTCAGTCTGCGTTCAGCAAGCTGTTGCTTTGACGCCCTAGGTGTATACGCGTAGCCGCGCATTTCCCCACTTTCCCGACAGCCGGCTGAAAGCGCCGGCCCCTAGTATCGCGCTCAGCGCATCCCGGGCGGCACGCGGCACAGCATGCCCCCGGATGCGCGAACGCCGCCGCGCGGCGCCGGCCACGCGCGCATGGGCAGGCCACGCCAGAGGGTCCCGGATGCGCATTGCGGCGGCGACAAGACCAACCAGGGATATTCGGAAGGAAAGAGGAAATGAAGCCACGCGCACGCCCCCTTGGGGCGATACGGATGGAGGCCCGTCCGTCATGAATATGAACAATCGCAATTTCGTCAGGGGCCTGTTCCTGATCGCCTTCGCGCTGATCTTCGGCGGCGTGGCGACCACCTATCCCCTGGGCACGCTCAGCCGTTCCGGCGCCGGCATGTTCCCGCTGCTGGTCAGCGGCTGCCTCGCGCTGATCGGCCTGATCACCGTCATCCGCTCGCGCTACGTCGAACCGGCGCCGCTGAGCTACAGCATCAAGAACATCGCCATCATCCTGGCCAGCCTGTGCGGCTTCGTGCTGATCTCGCACTTCCTGAACATGCTGCTGGGCATCGTCTTCCTGGTGTTCTGCTCGACGCTGGCCGGCACCTCGTACTCGGTGGCGCGCAACGTCAAGATTTCGGTCGGCCTGATCGCGGTCGCCTTCGCCTTCAAACATCTCCTGGGCCTGGGGCTGCCGATACTATGATGGACATCCTCAACAACCTCGCGTTCGGCTTCGAGCACGCGCTGACGCTGGAAAACCTGATGTACTGCGCGCTCGGCTGCACGGTCGGCACGCTGATCGGCCTGCTGCCCGGCCTGGGACCGCTGTCCACCATCAGCCTGCTGCTGCCCATCACCTACACCATACCCACCGGCGGCGCGCTCATCATGCTGGCGGGCATCTACTACGGCGCGCAGTATGGCGACAGCGTCAGCGCCATCACCATGAAGATCCCGCACGCCAGCAGCATCGTGGCGTGTATCGACGGCTACCAGATGAACCTGAAGGGCAAGACCGGGCTTGCGCTGTTCACGGCCGGCCTGTCCAGCTTCATCGGCGGCACCGTGGCCATCGTGGTGCTGTCGACCATGGCGCCGGCGCTGGGTGAAGTCGGCCTGCTGTTCGGTCCGGCCGACTACTGCGCGCTGATGCTGCTGGGCTTCTTCTGCGTCAGCTTCGTCAGCGCGGGCAGCCTGCTCAACGGCCTGGCCATGGCGCTGATCGGCATCCTGCTGGGTTCGATCGGCACCGACGTCAACAGCGGCCTGGCGCGCTACACCATGGACATGGCCTTCCTGCAGGACGGCGTGGGCCTGATCAGCATCGCGCTGGGCTGCTTCGGCATCGCCGAGATCGTCAAGAACCTGGACGCGCGCAACACGCTCACGCCCTTCAACGGCAAGATCAAGCTGCTGCCCAGCTGGCCGGAATTCAAGCGCATCATTCCCAGCGCGCTGCGCGGCAGCGTCATCGGCTCGGTGCTGGGCATCCTGCCCGGCGGCGGCCCGACCATCGCGCAGTTCGCCGCCTATGCCGCCGACAAGCGCTTCAGCAAGCACCGCGAAGAGATCGGCAGCGGCGCGATCGAGGGCGTGGCCGGCCAGGCCGCGGCCGACGAGGCCGCCGCGCGCACCAGCTTCATCCCGCTCATGGCCATCGGCATTCCAGAGAACGCCGTGATGGCGCTGATGCTGGCGGCCTTCATCGTCAAGGGCATCCAGCCCGGCCCCAACATGATCGGCACCCACCCGGACCTGTTCTGGGGCCTGGTCGCCAGCATGTGGATCGGCAATTGCTTCCTGCTGATCCTGAACGTGCCGCTGGTGCGCTACTGGCTGTCGGTGTTCAAGATCCCGTACACGGTGCTGTTCCCGTCCATCCTGTTCTTCTGCTGCATCGGCACCTTCAGCATCAACAACAGCCTGGACGATATCTACATCACGGCCGTCTTCGGCGCCATCGGCTACCTGTTCATGCGCCTGGGCATGGAACCGGCGCCGCTGATGCTGGGCTTCATCCTGGGACCGATGCTGGAAGAGAACTTCCGCCGCGCCATGCTGCTCAGCCGCGGCGACTTCAGCACCTTCGTCACGCGCCCGATCAGCGGCACGCTGTTCGGCGTGATCGGCCTGATCGTGCTCTGGCAGCTGGTGTCCTTCATGCGCAACAGCCGCAAGAAGGGCGTACCGGCGCTGCGAACGCAGGAAGAGTGATCGTCTCTCCGAATGCCGCGCCGGACGCCCTGGCGTCCTGGCGCGCAGGCCGGCTCGGCGGCGCGCTCAGCTGATGTTCTCCCACCCCTCCAGGCTTTCCCGGCGCGGCAGCGACGGATACGTCAGCCGGCGCGTCAGCGCCACCGCCTCGTCCAGCGTGGCCACGGCCTCGTGGGGAATGCCGAAGGCCTTGACCGCCACCTCGCCGTGCTGCGCGGCCTGCTCGCGCCGTCCCGCATCGGGCTCCACGCTGATCAGCGCCTTGCAATAGCGCGCCAGCCGCTCCTTGTTCTGCTTGAGCCAGACCGCACGATGACGGCGGTCCTCGGTGGATTCGTCGGCGCGCAGCTCCACATAGGCCACCGAAAAGGGCTGGCCGTGGCGCAGCAGCGCGAGCATCTCCGCTTCCCACTGCGGCGCATAGCCGGCCCGCGCGGCCTCCTGGTCGAACACGCACAGCGGAAAACGGCTGACGTCGTGGATCTTGAAATCATCGGGGTTGAGCTTCATCGGGATCTCCAGTGAAAGCGCGGCGCGGGTCGGGCCCGCGCCGCGAGGGCTTGTTTGCCTTCAACTGCCATCGGCGCCGGACGCAGGCGCGACTTGCGCCTCCCAGCCCGCGCCCAGCGCCTTGTACAGGCCGATCGCGTGCCGGCTGCGGGCCAGCGCATTCAAGGCCAGTTCATCGCGCGCGCGGTAGGTGGCCTGCTGCGCGGCCAGCACCGGCAGATAGCCGCTCAGCCCGCTGCGGTACAGCCGCGTCGCGCGGTCCTGGGCGGCCAGGCTGTCGCGCACGGCGGCCGACAGATGGGCCTGGCGCTCGCGCTCGGCATTCAAGCCGGCCAGCGCGTCCTCCACGTCCTGGAAGGCCCGCCGCACGCTGTGTTCATAGGCCAGGCGCTGCGCCTGGGCGCCGGCCTGCGCCGCGCGCTGCCCCGCCTCGGCCCGCCCGCCGTCGTACAGCGACTGACTGGCGCCGGCGCCGACCGACCAGGCCACGCTGGCGCGCGAGAACAGATCGCCGACCAGGCTGGTCGCGCTGCCCAGGCCCAGCGGAATGACGAAGCGCGGAAAGCGTTCCGCGGCGGCCACGCCGATCCGCGCCGTGGCGGCGGCCAGCCGGCGCTCCGCGGCCCGTATGTCGGGCCGGCTGCGCAGCATCTCGGAAGGCAGGCCGGACGGCAGGGGCGGCGGCTCGGGCATGCGCGCCGGGCCTTGCGCCAGCGCGTCCTTCAGTTCGCCGGGAAAGCCGCCCGTCAACACGCCGATCGCATGCGCCAGCCGGGCCTGCTCCTCGCGCAGCGCCGGCAGGCGGGCCTGCCCCAGTTCCAGCTCCGCGCGCGCCTGGGCCGCCTCCACGGCCGTGCCCAGGCCGCGCTCGTAACGCGTCTGCGCCAGCCGCCGCGCGGTGTCCAGCGAGGCCACCGTGTCGAGCGCGATCCGCTGCCGCTCCTGGGCCGAGCGCAGCGCCACATAGCTGGAGGCCAGCTCGGCCAGCAGGCTGACGCGCAGCGCCCGGCCCTCCTCTTCCTCGGCCTGCGCCTGCGCATCGGCGGCCTCCAGCGCGCGGCGGCGGCCGCCAAACACGTCGATCTCCCAGCTGGCGTCCAATGCCAATCGATAGGTCCTGGTTTCGCCCAGGCCCGGCGGATAGCGCAGGGCCGTGGACGAGCGCGTAGCGGACGCCTCGGCGCCCGCGCCCGCCTCGGGCCCCAGGCGGCTGGCGGCCTGGTCACGCTCGGCGCGCGCCTGCAACAGGCGCTGGCGCGCGATCGCCAGGTCCTGGTTGCGCGCCAGCGCCTGCGCCACCAGCTGGTCCAGCAAGGGATCCTGGAACGCGCGCCACCAATGGACCGGATCCGAGGCGCGGCCGACGCCCGGCAGCGGCGTGCTCCAGGCATCGGGATGGTCCGCGGCGGGCGGCGCGTAGTCCGGCCCCACCGCCACGCAGGCCGCCAGCGCCAGGCACAAGGCAGCGGCGGCGAGCCGGCGCGCGAACGCATGAGGGAAGTTCGGTTGCGTCATCGCCCGTCTCCTACATCAGCGCGCGCAGCCAGTCCGCCAGCAGGCCGCGCGCCACGCGCGGCTGCCCCGGCTCGCCCACATCCACGCTGCATGTCATGCCGGCGGCCAGCAGCACGCCCTCGGGCACCTGCTCGATCTCGATGCGCACGGGAATCCGTTGCGCCAGCCGCACCCAGCTGAAACTCGGATTGACCGCCGGCAGGCCGTGATCGCCCACGCCGTCGTTTTCGTCGGCGATGCCCCGGCCTATGGACGCCACGCGGCCAGTCAGCGGTGACTCGAAGCCCATCAGCCGGATCCGCGCCGGCGCGCCGGGCTGGATCCGGCGCAGCTTGGTTTCCTCGAAATAGCCGGTGATCCAGAAGCTGCCGCCGTCCAGGATCGTCACGTCCGGCTTGCCGGCCACGGCATAGTCGCCCCGGCGCAGGCGCAAATGGGTGATGTAACCGTCGACCGGCGCGCGCAGCACGCTGCGCTCCAGGTCCAGCTCGGCGGACGCCAGCGCCGCCCGCGCGCCGCGCAACTCGGCCTGGGCGATGGCCACGGTGCGCCCCGCACGCCGGATGTCCTCCTGGGGCACGATGTCGTCGAGCCCTGCCCGGCGCCGCGCCTCCTCGGCGCGCTGGCGCAGCGTTTCCTCGGCGGCGGCCAGATGCGCACGCGCCTGCTCCACCGCCAGTTCGAAGCGCCGGGGATCGATGCGATACAGCACGTCGCCACGGCGCACGCGCTGGTTGTCGTCCACCGCCACCTCGGCCACCGTGCCGGACACTTCCGGCGCGATGCGCACCGAATGCGCGCTGACGCGTCCGTCCCGGGTCCAGGGCGCCAGCACATAGGCGTTCCAGAGCGCGGCGACCAGCAGGCCCGCCGTGGCGACGACGGCCAGGGTCAGCAGTATCCGGAGGGATTTCTTCAACATCAGGGGCATGGCAATCATCTTTGGATCAGGCATAGAGAAGCAGCGCCGACGCCAGCGCCGCCGACACGGCGATCTCGAACAGCGCCGGATGCCACACGCGGCGGGACAGGCCGCTGCGCGCCAGCAGCGCGCGCACCAGCCAGCAGGCCGGCGCGGCGGCGACGGCGTAGACGAACAAGGGCGGCACGTAGATGCCAGCCACGGCGAACTCGCTCAACATGCCTCGGGCTCCCGCGAAGTCTCGGCGTCGAAGTACGCGGCATGCCCGCGCGCCAGTGCATGGATGTCGGCGAACGCGGCCATGACCTTCTGCACCTGCGCGCGCTGCGGCGACGCCGCGTCGGCATGGCGCGCCAGCAGCCGCGCCGTGCGTTTCGCGTGGACCGCCGCGCGCGAGGGCGGACCCGGCTGCCGGGCCAGCCGCTCCAGGCCCTGCATGGCCGCGTGCTGCGCGCCATCGGGCAGTTCGCGGCGGCGCAGCGCGCGCCGGATGCGCAGCACCTCGCGGCCCAGATGCATCGCGGCAAGGCTCTGCGCCAGCGCCTCGGACAGGAGGGCCGGCCGGCTCCTGAGCAGCGCGCCCAGCTGGGCCACCCGGTGCTGCTGGCGTTGCTGCCAGGCCTCGGGCCGCGCGTGGCCGCCGCGCAGCAGCGCCAGCGCCTCGTCGCGCACCGTGGCCCGCAACCGGGCGAGCTCGCGCGCCGGATCGCGCGGCAGGATCAGGCGGAACGCCAGCAGCGCGAAGATCGTCGCCAGCACCCAGGCCGCCGCGTAGTTCAGGAACGCAGGCAGGCCGTAGTGCATGGGATTGCTGGCCGCCGTTAGCGTATTGAAGGCCACCAGATAGGCCAGCCCCGCCAGCGCCGTGGCCGGCGCGCCGGTGGCGTAGACGCCCGGCAGCCAGAACGCGGCCAGGACCAGGACCAGCAAGGGAAATCCGTCGATCAGCGGCAGCACGCCAAAGGCGCAGAAGGCGGCCGCCGGCACCGCCCACAAGGTGCCGCGGACAAAGGCGCGCGCGCCGGCGACCGGGTCGGGCGCGGTCGCCAGCAGCGCGCAATACGGCGCCAGCACCAGCAGCATCATGTCGCCGTGGGGCCAGCCCGTGCCCAGCCAGAACAGGCCGGCCAGCACGATGGCCAGCATGGAACGCAGGCCATTGCGCAACGCCCCGCCATAGTCGCGGTGAAAGCGGACCGGCACGACGCCGCCGCTTGCGCCGGCCGACGGTCGCGCCAAGGCCTGCAGTCCCGCCAACGCATCCAGGTAGGCGTCGATCTGCTCGAGCAGCCGGTCGGCGCCGATCAGCAAGTCGGCATCCGCCTGGGCGTCCGGCAGCGGGATCGCCGTCGCCGCCGCCGCGCAAGCGCCGCGCGCGTCCTCCAGGATGCGCCGCGCGGCGAACGCCCCCGCCGCGCCTCCATCCAGCGCCCGGGCGGCCTCGTTCCAGGCCCGCGCCAGCGGTTCCCGCAGCGTCGCCAGGGCCTGGGCGGCGGCGCCGGGCGGCAGGGTCTCACCCGCGCCGACCAGCGCGCCGAACAAGGCCGCCATGCCGTTGCGCACGGCGGCGGCGCACCGCGCCAGCTCATCGGATTCGGCCTTGCCCAGGGCCAGCAGGTCGTCCACGCCGTAGATCTCGCCCACCAGCCCCTGGCGAACGCGCTCGCCGTCAGGCGCCGCAATGGCGCGCGCCACCCGCGCGGCCAGGCCGGCATACGCCGCCTCCAGCCGGGCGCGCACGCCGCGCCGGCTCAGCAGCGCGGCGACCAGCGTCAGGCAGGCCACGCCCACGGCCACGGTGGAGCCGCGCGCCATCACATGTTCGAAGGTGCGCTCCGGATGGCCCATCGCGCCGTAAGTGGCCAGGCCGATGGTATAGCCGGCCACCACCACGCCGGAGGCGCGGAAATGGCGCAGCACCGTCATGCCCGCCACGCACAGGCCCAGCCAGGCGCCGAAGCCCAGGATGAACAGCAGCGGCATCTGTCCGGCCGCCGCCATCAGCGCGAAGGCGGCCAGCATGCCGATCAGCGTGCCGATGAAGCGCCACATGCCCTTGCCGATCACCGCGCCCTGGTTGGGATTGATCACCAGCAGCACGGTCGAGGCCGCCGAGTATGGCGACTCCAGCTCCAGCAGGTAGGCCACGCCCAGCGCCAGCGCCGCCGCCAGCAGCGAGCGCGCGACATAGGCGGCGCGCGGCGTGGCGATGTCCAGCCGCTGCAGCAGCGTCCAGGCGCGCGAGGCGGCGCCCGGCCAGGCCGGGGGTTGCGGCCGCGTATCCTGTGCCGTGGACATGTTCCGTCGCTCCTCTGTTGCTGCGATGGAAAAAGTCTACGGAGGCGCCCGGGCGCGGAGAAGTCGAGATTTCGCACGCCAGCAATGCGCGCGGCGCATGCATGCGCCGCGTCATCCCAGCCGTGGCGGCGCGGCGCCACGCGGGCCGGGCGGATGCCCGGCCCGTGTCAGCGCGCGGGATCGGGCCCGGCCTCGCCCCGGTCGGCGGCGGTCAGCTCGCGTATCGCGCGGCGCAGCCATTGATGCGCCGGCGCCATCTGGTGGCGCGGATGCCAGGCCTGTGTGATCAGCACGCCGTCCAGCGCCAGCGGCAGCTCGAAGGCGCGGATCTTCATGCCCATGCGCAAGGCCTGCCGCGCCAGCGGTTCCGGCAGCGGCAGGATCAGGTCGGAGCCTTGCAGCGCCAGCAGCGCGCTGCTGGCGGTGGGCACGACCAGCGCCACGTGCCGGTCCAGGCCCAGGCGGGCCAGCGCGTCGTCGATCGGCCCCTGCGTCTTGCCCCGGCGCGAGACGCCGATATGGCCCCAGCGCGCCACGCGGCGCGGCGTGATCTCGTCCTTGAACAGGGGATGGTCCTCGCAGGCCACGCCCACCACCCTGACGGAAAACAGCGGCTGCACGCGGATCTCGTGCCCCAGCGGGCGGGAGGCGCTGATGAACAGGTCCACGCGGCCGCTGCGCAGCGCGTCGTCGTCCAGGTCGTCCTCTTCCGGCGCGAAGCACAGCGTGGCGCGCGGCATGGCCTGCTGCATCGCGTCCAACAGGCGGCCCGCATGGATGCCGATGAAGATATCGTTGGCGCGCACGTTGAAGCGCGCGTCCAGCAGTTTCAGGTCCACCTGTTCCCCGGGCGCCAGCAGGCCGGCGGCGCCCTGGAGCGCGCCCTTGATCTGCTGGTGCAGCTCAAGCGCGCGCGGCGTGGGCACCAGCTGGCGGCCAGACTGCACGAAAATGGGGTCGCCAGTGGTTTCGCGTATCCGCGCCAGCGTCCGGCTCATGGCGGGCGCGCTCAGATGCATGCGCCGGGCGGCAGCCACCACGCTGCCTTCGTCCAGCAGCGCCTCCAGCGCATACAACAGGTTCAGATCGGGTCGCATCGGGCGGGCTCGCTTGCGGGTTGGCGGATATCCTGACAGCGGTGATTATGGAACACCCGGCGCTTGCGCGCAGGCAGTCTTGGCAGCGGCGCTCAGGACGACACGTCGTCGTCCAGGTCGGACGGCAAGGCATCCAGCGTTTCCATGAGTTCGGCGCGCAGGGCCGGCCAGAGCCCGGCGAACACCTCGATGCCTTCCTCGCGCAACACGTGCTGCAGGCCCTTGCACAACTCGGCCAGTTCCACGCTGCCCAGCGACAGCAGCCCGCCGCACAGCGCGTGCAGTTCGCGCCATATGGCTTCCGGATCATGCGTGATCAGCGCGCGGCTGATCACGCCGCAGGACGCGTCGGTGGCCTTGCGCATCGCCACCAGGATGGCCTTGGGAAAAACGTTGGCGCGCGCGCTCCTGTCGCGGGAGCTGGCGGTGCTGTCCTCGTCGGCGTCCATGCCTGTCTCCATGCGTCGGCGCGCCCGGTCGCGGCCTCAGCCGTCGGTCCGGGCATCGGCCAGGCCTTCCACGTCCAGACCCTCGACCGTCTCGCGGTAGCGGATCAGGTCGGCATCGCGGGTGATGCCCAGCTTGCGCATGGCGGCCAGCTTCTGCGCGCTGATGGTCTTCTTGCTGCGGTGGAGCTTTTCGGCGATTTCGGTGACTTTATAGCCCTCGCGGAACAGGCGGACGATCTCGGACTCGCGCTTGGACAGGTTCGAGGCGGCGCCGGAGCCGGGCCTGCGCAGCAGATCCACGACAGTCGGAGACAGGTACTGCCCCTGGGTCACGGCGGCATGCACGGCGGCCACCAGATGCGACATCGCGTCCGACTTGCTGACCACGCACTGCACGCCGATCTTCTGCATGGCGCGAAACACGGGAGGCGAATCCAGCATGGTCATGGTCACGATGCGCAGTTGCGGGTAGCGGCGGGCCAGATAGGCGAGCAGCGTCAGGCCGTCGCCGTACTGCTGCCCCGGCATCACGTAGTCCAGCACCACCACGTCGTAGCTGCCGGCGTCCAGCTTCATGATCAGCTCGGTGGTATTGGAGACCACCGCGCCGACCTGGATGGTCGGCACCGCCGCCAGGGTCTGCGCGATGCCATGCCCGGTGACGGGATGGTCGTCCGCGATGATGACGCTTACTCCGAATTCGTTCATTGATCCCCCCACGCCAACGAGCGGGCGTTTCCCTCGATACCTGGCCGCGCGTCATGCGCGGCCATCCTCTGCGCTTCGAAACCTATTGCCTTCCGCATCGAGGCGCCGTCGTCCGGAAGATGCGCGCGCGCGACGGGCCTCGCCTTCATCGCGCCGCATCCACCCGCGAGCGCGGTTCGCCGGATTATCCGGCATTCCGGCGCGTGGCGGAATGCCGCCGTTGCGGAATCGCGGGCGTGGCGCGATGCCTTCCCGCGCGCGCCATTGCCATTGGCAAGAATCCGCATGGCGGCGGGCTCGTAACTCGCACAATGCGGCTCGAAGCATTTCACCGGAAGACTCCGATATCGCAGGGAAGCATGGTCGGCGCGCGGCTCATCCCCACCGACAGGAATAGCTGTTGACAGCCCGAGTCCGAAAAAAAGGCCCGATGCGGGGCCATGTATTTCCAACGCCATGCACCAAGCCTCTGTCGGATTAACTGTGAGCAAGTGTAGGAACTATCCGACTTTACTCACATCAGACGAAGACCGAATCAAGCTTGGGTTTAATAAGACTAGTCTCATTAAATTGATCGGAAATGCCGGGTCGGAACATGAGATTCCCATCATCCACCCCAGGATTTTTCCTATTTTTCGGACTTGAGCCTATGCCTTGAGTCATCCGATCCTGGCTCGCGATGTTGCATCCTGTCGCACTCCTCCCGCCTCCCCCGGATGTGATCCGCCCCATACCCGATGGCCACCATGCGCCGCCACCCTACGCTCGCTCCCGCCGCCTTGCGCCGACCGCAAGCGCCGCGATCCCTTCCTTTTCATGTCCTTGAATCATCGATTTGATTCATTCATTTGAATGAACTATTCTGAATATTCCAATCACTAGCAAGGAGCACCCCCATGCCCACCCCTCCCGCCCCCCTGTCGATGGCGGAAAGAAGCCGGCGCTGGGACCTGGCCCGCGACATCATGCAGGCCGAGGGTCTGCGGGCCCTGGTTGTCTACGGCGACCGCGAGGCGGCCGCGCCGGCTGGCTTTTCCCCCGATTGCTACTTCAGCAACGACCGTCCCGGATCCATCGTGGTCTTCATCGGCGACGAAGCGCCCAGGGTCTATACCTTCGCCTCGCTGATGATCGCGGACCACATCCAGGCCGCGCTGCGCGGCGACCGGCAATGGATCGCGCCGGAACAGCTATACGTGGGCAAGACCGGCCGCGACGTCGGCGCCTGGCTGGCCGAGCGCGGGCTGGATGGCAGCCGCATCGGCGTCATCGGGCTGGAACCCTATCCGCCCTTCTACTTCGATGGCGCCGTGCCCGCGCGCACGCTGCAGGGCATGGCGCAGGCCCTGCCCAAAGCGGAATTCGTGCCGGTGTACAAGGCCTTCTTCCGCCGCGCCTCGGTCAAGAGCGAGGAAGAGCTGGGCCTGGTCCGCTACGCGGCCGCCATCGGCGAAGCCATGAGCGAAACCCTGCGGGCCACGGCCAGGCCGGGCGTGAGCGAGGCCGAGCTGGTGGCCGCCGTCACCGCCACCTGCTTCGCCATGGGCGGCTACACCGCCGAGGTCCTGCTGGGCACGGGCCCGGAATATGTCGGCTGGGGGCCTCCCGCCTGGCAGTACCGCTCGCAAGCGCCCAGGGTCCTGCGCGAAGGCGACATCGTGCTGTCGGAGATCTTCGCCCTCTACGGCCTGATGGAAACCCAGCACCAGGCGGCGGTCGCGGTGGGCGAGGTCCATCCGGACATCCTGCGCGCCGCCGACGTGGCCCGCGCGAGCTACGAGGCCGGCGTGACCGCGCTGCGCGCCGGCAATACCTTCGGCGACCTGGTCGACGCCATGGAAGCGCCCCTGCTGGCATCCGGCGGCTGGCATGTGCATCCGCTGGTCCACAGCATCAATCCCTACGGTCCGGTAGGCTTCGGCACCGCGCCCGGCATAGAATCGCTGCCTGAGGCCGCCCGCTATCCGCAGCTCAGGCCGCTGCCGACCGTCGGACGGGAACTGCCCCTGCAACCCGGCATGTGCTTTGCGTTCGAACCCAATTGCGGCTTCGGACGCCATCTGGCCAATATCGGCGGCACGGTGATCGTGGGCGAACAGGCGGGCATCGCGCTGAACGAGAACTCGACCCGGCTGATGCGCGCCGACGGCTGAGGACAGGGCCGGGCCGCCTCGCGAAGCCCGGCCCATGACGTAGCAGGAAACGAGACCGACCATGAAGACATCGACGACAGAACCCACCGGCCCCGACCGCGCCGCCGACACGCGCGAGCGGCTGCTGCTGGCCGGGCTGACGCTGTTCAGCCAGCTGGGCCTGGAAGGCGTGCGCACGCGCCAGCTGTCGGAGGCGGCGGGCGTGAACCAATCCGCCATTCCCTATCATTTTGGCGGCAAGGAAGGCGTCTATGCGGCCGTGCTGGAACAGACCGCGCAGGACATCGCCGCGCGCCTGGACCTGCCCGACGCGCCGCCCGCCACGGTCCGCGAGGCGGCGGCGCAGCTGGAGGCGCTCATGCGCGGTTTCGCCACCGCCCTGCTGGATTCCGAGGCCTCGGCCGCGCGCAGCCTGCTGCTGGCGCGCGAGCAGCTGCAACCCACGCCGAAATTCGAGGCGATCCACGCCGGCCTGTTCATGCCGCTGCACGAAGCCGTGACGGAGCGGGTCGCGGCCATCCGGCGGGAAGCGCCGGACAGCCGCGACAGCATCCTGCGGGCCCATGCCATCCTGGGACAGGCCATCGTCTTCGCCGTGGCGCGCGAGGCGCTGCTGCGGCGCCTGGGCGCCAAGCGCCTGACGCGCGCCATGGTCGGCGAAATCGCCGACATGGTCGGCAAGACGGCGCTGGCCGCGGCCCGCGATTGAGCAATCAGCGCGGCGCTCATTCCTGCCGCTGCGCGAAGTACCTGCCCGGCGACGCGCCGAACGCGCGCCGGAACATGGCGATGAAACCGCTGGGCGAGGCATAACCCAGCGCGTCGGCCACCGTTGCCACCGCCTCGCCTTGCGCCAGGCGCTCCAGCGCGTGGATCAGTCCCGCCTGCTGCCGCCAGCGGCCGAAACTCATGCCGGTCTCCGCCGCCATCAGGCGTCGCAGCGTGCGCGGCGAGACCGCGCCCCATCGCGCCCAGTCATCCAGTGAACGGGGATCGTCCGGCCGCTCGTAGACCGCGCGCGCGATGCGCGCCAGGCGCGGATCGGACGGCATGGGCAGGTGCAGCGGCTCGCGCGGCGCGCGCTGGATCTCGTCCAGCAGGACCGCGGCGACGCGGGCCTCGGGCGGCGCCAGTTCGCGCCGGTCGGTCCACGTTACGGCCCGGCGCACCAGCGCCTGCATCAGCTCGCTGATGCCGATCACGCAGGGCCGCGCCGGCAGCGCCGAGCAGGCGCCGGGCGCGACGATGACGCTCCAGCCGCTGGCCGCGCCGCTGACGCCGGCCCAATGGCGCTCCCCAGGCGGAATCCAGCCCGCGCGCTGCGGCGGCAACAGCCAGGACCCATGCGAGGTGCGCACATGCACCAGCCCGCTCTCCACGCAGAACAGCTGGCCGCGCACATGGCTGTGCCAGTCGTACTCGCGCGAGCCCAGCCGATAGGGGCTGTCCGGATCGTCGCCGCCGCGCAGCGCGATCAACGCCGGCCCGCCGGCGTCTTCGATGGGCTCGATGGAAGGAGGAATGCGAGGCTTGGCCATTTCTCGCTATTTTAAGGCTCAATAGCATTACCGAGATTCCGGCGGCCCGTCCTACGCTGTCTCCATCGACATCCACTGGAATCCCCCAATGACCCCTTCCCCCTTCCACATCGCCATCGCCGGCGCCGGCCTGGGCGGCCTGTGCCTGGCGCAGGCCCTGAAACAGCGGGGCATCGCCTTCGACGTCTTTGAACAGGACGCCGCGCCCGACAGCCGCACCCAGGGCTACCGCATCCGCATCGACCGGACCGGCCAGGCCGCGCTGGCCGACAGCCTGCCGCCCGCGCAATACCAGCTGTTCCTGCAGACCTGCTCGCGCTCGCAATCGGCCGGACAGTTCCTGGATCCGCGCCTGGCGCCGGTCGCGGGCCGCCCGTCCGACACCTGGAGCGACACGGACGCCGATGACGACGGCGACGATGGCGACCGCAGCGCGCACCGCCAGACGCTGCGCCAGATCCTCATGCTCGGGATCGAGGACCGCGTGCATTTCGGCCAAGGCGTGAACGACTATCGGGAACAGGACGACGGCGGCGTCCTGCTGACGCTGGCGGACGGCGCCACGCGCCGGACCGATGCGCTAGTCGGCGCCGACGGCGTCAATTCGGCGATCCGCCGTCTGCGCCTGCCCCATGCCGCGCCCGCCGACACCGGCTCGGCCTGCATCTACGGCAAGACGCCGCTGGACGCCGGCCTGGATGGCCGGCTCACTGACGGCACCTCCGTGGTCTTCGGCCCGGACTACGCCATCGTCGTGGACCCGATGCGGTTCCGCTTCCCAGCCCAAGCCGGCGCGCTGACGCCGGTGGCCGACTACCTGTACTGGGCCGTCATCGGCGGACGGGACGCGCTCGGCCCGGACAGCCGCGACGGCGCGGCGCTGCTGCAGCGCCTGGGCGCGAGGCTGGAAGCCGGCGCCGACGGGCTGCGCGCCATGTTCAACCGGGCCGACGCCACGTCGGTCTCCATGCTGCCCGTGCGCAGCGCGCCAGAGCTGGCGCCCTGGCCCGCCAGCCGCGTGACCCTGCTGGGCGATGCCATCCACGCCATGAGCCCGGCCGGCGGCGTGGGCGCCAACACGGCGCTGGACGACGCGGCCAGGCTGGCCGGGCACCTGGCTCGCGCCGTGCAGGACGGCGATCTGCCGGCCGCGCTGGCCGCCTACGAGACGGACATGCGCGCCCGCGCCAACGCCGCCGTCGCGGCGTCGTCGCAAGGGGCGCGCAAGCTGGCCGGCGCCCAGTCCTGAACCGTCGACGCCCAAGGCCGGTTGAGCGGGCAAGGCGTAAAGGCTATCCTGCGCCCGAACCCCATCCACCCGCCGGTCTTGCGCCCCTGCCCGCAAGCCACCGCGCCCACACGGCAAGCCCGCGTCCATCGATGAAACCCCTGCACGAACTGATAAACCACGAAGAATCCGCCCTGCCGCTGGTGCAATCCTGGGCCGCCGGGGCGAAAACGGCCTGCGAGGTGCTACCGCCGTCCGAACGTTGCGGCGACGTGCTGCACCGCCTGCAGGTCACCACCCGCTCGCCCATGGGCGCGGTCGCCCACGGCACCGGCGGCCTGCTCATCGATGGCGGCTGGCTGCGCGTGCTGGGATCGGGACACCCCCGGCTCACGCGCGACATCGCCGCTTGGAACGCAGGCCGCTCGAACGGCTTCCTGCTGATCGCCGACGATGCCGTCGGCGGCTTCTTCGCCATCAATGGCGGCGGCCTGGGCGCGGACGCGGGCGCCCTGTACTACTGGGCGCCCGACACCCTGGAATGGGAACCGCTGGAACTGAGCTATACCGACTTCCTGCGCTGGGCGCTGGGCGGCGGACTGGAGGAGTTCTACGAAGGGCTGCGCTGGCCCGGCTGGCAGGCCGATGCGCAGGCCCTGGCGGGGGACCAGGGCTTCAGCTTCTATCCGTTCCTGTGGACGCGCGAAGGCTCGCCGTCGACCAGCTCGCGCAAGGCGGTGGATATGGCGGAGCTGTATGCCATGAATGCGGGGCAGGCCGGCGGGGGAGACCCGCCGGCCTGCGGAAAGGGCCTTGCACCCCTCCCTGATTACGCCGCCTTGGCGTCCTTCGTCCCCTTGGACGAGTCCGCCTGGCCCTTGCGCTGCGCCTCGCTCTGCGCGGCGAGCAGTTCCGACATCAGGTTCTTCGTCTGCGACGTCACCGTGGGCAGCGTGTCGTCGCTGACCAGCTTGCCCTTCACGTAGGTCTTGACGCGGGTGGACAGGACGCTGGATTCCGTGCGGTTGGCCTGGCTCAGGTTGCCCAGGCGGTCATAGGCCAGGTCGGTCTTGCTGTTCTCCACATCCTCGATCAGGAAATACCGGTAATTCTGCGTCTCGGGATCCAGCGTCAGGTTCAAATCCTTCACGCCCGGCAGCGGCTTGTGGAAGCTGGCGACCAGGTTGGTCTCGCTTTCCTGCGACACATTCACGCCCAGGCCCTGCACACCGCTGATGCTGGTGCGCTGCGTGGCCAGGAAGGAAAAACTGTCCTGCTCGCCCGTCCGGTAGGGATTGCTCGCCACCGGACCCTGCGTGATCGAGGCCGAGAAGTCCGCCATGCCCGACAGCGCGCCGCGATGCGCCAGGGGCACCGCGTCCTTGCTCTTGCCGATGAGGCTCAGCGGCGACGGCGCGGCCGTCTCGTAGCTCTGGTGCAGGGCCGAGAACGCTTCCTTGAAGAAGGACATCAGGGTCTGGTCGCCCTCGCCGCGGCTGCGGGCGGCGTCGAATTTCTGCAGATAGCTGGCGACCGCGGCGTCGCGCTGCTGCGCGCTGCCGATCACCGTGGGCTGGCTGGCGTCCACGTTGACCGTAACCACGCCGGTGGCGTTCTTGATCGTCAAGGAACGCTGCGCGGCGTCGGCCTGGAAGCTGATCGAGGCCATGCCCGAATCGCGGGTGGCGATGTCGGTCTCCAGCGACACCGAGGCCAGCAGCTTGGTGTCGAACTTGGCCAGGCCGGCGACGGCCAGGCGCGGCGGCACCGAGCCCAGGCCGTCGACCGCGTCCTGGAAGGACTTGGCCAGACCGGCGATGGCCTGGCGCTCATCTTCCGACAGCTCGCCCTCGCTGACGCCTATGTCCACGGCGATGCCATCGGCGCTGGCGCCCAGCTTCACGTCGACCTGCGTGCCGCTGGCGGTCATGATGCGCAGCGACACGCCGGTGCCCGGCGCGCCGCGCAGCTGGCTGCTCAGGGCGGATGCCGACACGCCTTCGGTCGTGGCGGACGGCAGGATCAAGGATTGCGAGTAGCTGCCGCCTTCCGTGCGGAAGCGGCTCAGCACGGCGTCGGCCAGCCCGTTGAAACGGTTGCTGACCGAATTGCGGGCATTGGTCGCCATCGCCGCGGAGATCGCGTCGTTGGCTTCGCGCTGCCAGATGGCGCCGGACGGAGCCATCTCCGCGATGCTGTCGCGGGTATAGGTCAGGGGCTCCTGCTTGCCGCCCAGCGTCACCGTGGTGGACGGCTGCGGCGGATCGACCGGCTGGTTGGCCATTCTCACGCGCGACAGCGCCGGCGACGGCGTCTGGGGCGCGATGACCATGGGCAGGGAGCTCGAGGAAATCGTAGTCATGTCGACAATTCCGGCAAGCCAGGGGGCCAGGGTTGCCCGCTGCCGCCTCCGGAGGCCTCTCGCCTGCTAACGGCAGGCGGGAGCCGAAACTTAAGCCCTGCGCCAGCGCGCGCCGCGTCAGCCCCGCCGCAGGCGCCTGCGCGCCGGGTCCGGCCGGGGCACGGCGGCGATCAGCTGCCGCGTATAGGCCTGCGCGGGGCTCTCGAAGATCTGGTCGCAGTCGCCTTCCTCGACGATTTCGCCGGCGGCCATGACGGCCACCCGGTCGGCGAAATGCCGCACCACGCCCAGGTCATGCGAAATGAACAGATAGGTCAGGCCATGCTCGGCCTGCAGGTCGGCCAGCAAGTCCAGCACCTGGGCCTTGACCGACACGTCCAGCGCCGACACGGCCTCGTCGGCCACGATGAAGCGCGGCTCCAGCGCCAGCGCGCGCGCGATGGCGATGCGCTGGCGCTGACCGCCGGAAAACTGATGCGGATAGCGCCGCGCGTGGTCCGGCCGCAGGCCGACCCGCGATAGCAGCGCCAGCATGCGCGCCTGGCGTTCCTCGGCGCCGCAGAGCTTGTGGATGACCATGCCGTCCATGATGGCGTCGCCCACCGTGCGGCGCGGGTTCAGGCTGGAATAGGGATCCTGGAAGATGGTCTGCACCTGGCGGCGGAACGCCAGCAGCGCGGCGCCGGACAGGCGCTGCACGTCATGGCCGGCCAGCTCGACGCTGCCGGACGTGGGTCGCAGCAGGCCGGCGATGCAGCGGCCCAGCGTGCTCTTGCCCGAGCCCGATTCGCCGACCAGCGCCAAGGTGGAGCCGCGTTCGATCGACAGGCTGACGCCGCGCACGGCCTGCAGCACGCGCGTCGGCCGGCCCAGCAGGTTGCGGGCCAGCACGAATTCCTTGGATATCGCGTCCGCGCGCAGGATGGCGTCGCTCATCGGGCAGCCTCCGCGCCTGTCCTGCGTCCCAGCCGCCGCGCCGGATCGCGCGGCGCGTCCACATCGGGCACGGCCGCGAGCAGGGCCTGCGTATAGGGGTCGCGCGGCTGCGCGAAGATTTGCCCGACCGCGCCCTCCTCCACGATCCGGCCCGCCTGCATCACCACCACGCGGTCGGCGATCTCGGCCACCACGCCCAGGTCGTGCGTGATGAACAGCACCGCCGCGCCGCTCTGCGCCTGCAGGGTGAACAACAGCTCCAGCACCTGCGCCTGCACGGTCACGTCCAGCGCGGTGGTGGGTTCATCGGCGATGATGAGCCTGGGCGTCAGCGCGCAGGCGATGGCGATCATCACCCGCTGGCGCATGCCGCCGGACAACTCATGCGGATAGGCTCGGGCGCGCTGCGCCGGCTCGCGGATGCCGACGCGCTCCATCAGTTCCACCGCGCGGTCCCAGGCCTGGCGGCGGCCGATGCGCTCGTGGATCAGGAAGACCTCGGCGATCTGCGCGCCCACCGTGCGCCCGGGGTTGAGCGCCGTCATCGGCTCCTGGAACACCATGGCGATGTCCCTGCCCCGCAACGCGTCACGCTCGCTCTCCGTGGCGCGCAGCAGGTCGCGGCCATCGAAGCGCAGCTCATCGGCGCTGACGCGGCCGGGGGGATCGATCAGTCCCATCAGCGAAAAGCCGGTGACCGATTTTCCCGAGCCAGACTCGCCGACCAGGCACACGACCTCGCCGCGCCGCACGCTCAGGTCCACGCCCCGCACCGCGTGCACGGGACCGTCGCGGCCATCGAAACTGACGGCCAGGTTGCGCACCGTCAGCAGCTTGTCGGCGTCGTGGCTCATCGCCGCAGCTCCGGATTGAGCGCGTCCTGCAGCCAGTCACCCAGCACGTTGACGGCCAGCACCGTGAAGAACAGCGCCAGCGCCGGCACCAGCACGGGCCAGGGATTGGTGTAGAGATAGTCCTTCAACGAGCCCACCATCTGGCCCCAGGATGGCACCGGCGGACGCACGCCCAGGCCCAGGAAGCTCAGCCCGGCCTCCAGCAGCATGGCGAAGGAAAACGTGAACGAGGCCTGCACCGCGATGATGGAGCGCATGTTGGGCAGCACCTCGTGCCAGATGATCCAGCCCGGCCCCGCCCCCAGCGAGCGCGCCGCCTGCACATGCTCGCGCTCGCGGATGCCGCGCGCCACTCCCCAGGCCACGCGCGCGAACTGCGGCGCGTACAGGATGCCGATGGTGGCGACCAGGGTCGGCAGGTTGCCGCCGATGAAGGCCAGCACCACCAGCGCGACGAAGATCTCGGGCAGCGACACGAACACGTCCACCACGCGGATGGCGGCGGCCTCGGCGCGGCGGCCCAGGAAGGCCACGCCCACGCCGATGGCCACGCCGAGCACGCCGGCCAGCGCCACGGCGGCGGCCGCCACCGTCAGCGACACGCGCGCGCCATGCACGGCGCGCGACAGCAGGTCGCGGCCCAGCTCGTCGGTGCCCAGCCAATGCTTCCAGGTGGGCGAGGACAGCAGATTGGCCGCATCGATCTGGTACGGATCCTGCAGGCCCAGCATGGGACCGAAGGCGGCGGCCAGCGCCACCAGCAGCAGGAAGGCGGCCGCCAGCCAGGCCGGCAGCGCGGCGGACAAAAAACGCGGCGGGCGGCGCACAGCGGTGTCGGCGGAAACGGGACGGGCGCTCATGCCGGCGGCCTGCGGATGCGGGGATCGACCAGCCCCTGGGCCAGGTCGATGGCCAGGCTGATCAGGATGAAGATGGCGAAGATGGCCAGCAGGCTGCCCTGGATGACAGGGTAGTCGCGCGCGAAGGCCGCGCTGACCAGCAGCGAGCTCAGGCCGGGCCAGTCGAACAGCGCCTCGATGATGACGGTGCCGCCCAGCAGGTTGCCGGCGCGGATGCCGACGATGGCGATCACCGGCACCAGCGCGTTGGGCAGCGCATGCCGCAGGATGGCGCGGCCGCGCGTCAGGCCCTTGGCGCGCGCCAGCTTCACGTAGTCCTTGCCCATCACGTCGGTCAGGCTGGCGCGCGTCATGCGCGCGACCACACCCATGAAGTTCAGGCCGATGGTCATGGCCGGCAGGATCAGCGACAGGCAATGCTGCAGCGGATCGTCGGCGAACGCGACAAAGCCCGAGGACGGCAGCCAGCCCAGCCCCAGGCTGAACACCAGCACCAGCAGGATGCCCAGCACGAACACCGGCGCCGAGAATCCCGCCACCGCCAGCATGCCGGCCGCCATGCCGGCCAGCCGGCCGCGCGCCCGCGCGGCGATCACGCCCAGCGGCACGCCCAGCGCCACGGCGGCCAGCAGGCCGGCGCCGATCAGTTCCAGGCTGCGCGGAATGCGCCGGGCCAGCTCGTCGGCCACCGGTTCGCCGGTGCGCAGCGAGACGCCCAGATCGCCGTGCGCCAGCGCGCCGATCCAGCGCGCGAACTGCGCGCCCAGCGGCTGGTCCAGCCCCAGCTGCGCGCGCACTTTCGAGACCGCCAGCGGGTCGCTGCCGGCCTGCTCGCCCAGCATGATGGCGACGGGATCGCCCGGCAGCAGATGGATGGCGATGAACACCACCCCGGTCGCCAGGGCCAGGGTGATGAAGGCCGAGGTCAGCCGCCGGGCCAGGAAAGGCAGCATCCGTGGCCGCTCAATCCAGCCACATGGTGGGCAGGGAAATGCCCGGGCTGCTTTCGCTCAGCGCGCCGCCCAGCTGCGTGTAGCCGTGTACCTTGCGCAGATAGGCCTGCGCCTGCTCGCGCCAGTTCACGAACAGCCAGGGGCTGGTTTCCAGGATGCGTTTTTCAGCCTCGTGGTAAATCGGCTGGCGCGCCTTGACGTCGGTCTGGGCGCGGCCGGCGGCCAGCAGCTTTTCCAGCTCGGCGTCGCGGTAGCCAACGGGCTTGGCCCAGTAGCTGGAATCACCGCCCAGGTAATAGGCGTAGGCATCCGGATCCGGCAGCTTGACCGACACGCCGTAGATCATCGATTCATAGTCGCCGCGGTTCTTGCGCTCGACTAGCGTGGCCCATTCCACCGGCTCCAGCTTCAGGTTGATGCCGGCTTCCTTGAGGTTGGCCTGGATCACCTGCGCCATCGTGGTGTAGATGCCCAGGCCCTGGAACACCACCATGCTGGCGTCCACGCCGTTGGGGTGGCCGGCCTCGGCCAGCAGCGCGCGGGCGCGCGCCAGGTCGCGCTTGTAGGTGCCGTCCAGGTCCTTGTTGTAGTACGGCGAATCGGCCGTCGTCGGCGCGCCATAGATGGGCTGGCCGTGGCCGAAGAAAGCCGCCTTGGACACGGCCTCGCGGTCGATCGCGTAGGACACGGCGCGGCGCACGCGCGCATCGTCAAACGGCTTCTTGGCGGTGTTGAACCAGACGCTCATGAAGGCGCCGCCGGCCATGTCCACCTTCATGCCGGCGTTGCGGCGCAGCGCGTCGATGTCTTTCCAGGGCACGAAGTCGATCATGTCCAGCGACTGGCTGCGCAGCGCGTTCACGCGCGCGTCGTCGCTCTTGATCATGCGGAAGTCCACGCCGTCCAGATAGGGCTGGGCCTCGACGAAATAGGCGGGATTGCGCACCAGGCTGGCGCGCACGGCGGGCTCGTAGCTCTTGAGCACGAAGGGGCCGGTGCCGTTGGCGCTGAGCTTCAGGTTGGCGCCGCTTTCCACCCACTTGCGCGACACGATGGCCGCCTCGGGCATGGCCAGCACGGCCAGCAGGGTCGCGTCCGGCGAGGGCTTCTCGACCTTGACGGTGGTCGCGTCGACCACCGTGACCGTGGCGCCCTGCAGGTTCGAGCGCAGCGTGGCGCCGGCGGCGGGATCCAGGATGCGGTCAAGCGAGAACTTCACGTCGTCGGCCGTGACCGGCGTGCCGTCATGGAACTTCGCGCCGGCGCGCAGATGGAAGACGATGCTGCGGGCGTCGGGCTGCTCCCAGCTTTGCGCCAGGCGCGGCACCACGGCGCCGGTCTTGTCGTAGCCGACCAGCGGGCTGTACAGCGCCTCGATCAGCACCTTCCAGGCATTGCCGCCGTAGACGTGCGGATCCAGCGACACGATCTCGGACACGGTGCCGTAGCGCAGCGTGCCTCCCTTCTTCGGCGCGCCGGCGGCGTGGACGCCGCTGGAAACCGCCACCAACGCGCTCACGCCCAGGCCCAGCGCCAGGCGGCGCATCGTATGCAACATCGTCATCACATTCCTCTCGCTCTGATAGGTCCGCCGGCACGCGGCCCGGCCGTCAGGACGGCAAGGCTTCGACCAGGCGGTCGATTTCACTGGTGTCGTTGTAGTACGTGGGCGAGATGCGCAGATTGCCGCCGCGCACCGCCAGGTCCACCCCGGCGTTGCGCAGGCGGACGGCGACTTCCTGCGCGTCATAGCCGGCATGCTTGAACGACAGGTTCCCCGAGGCCTCGCCCTGCGCCCGCGAGCTGACGATTTGCCAGCCCTTGCGTTGCAGCGCGGCGCCAGCATAGCCTGTCAGCTCCAGAATGTGCGATTCGATGCTCTTGGGCGTCAGCGCCAGCTGGATGCGGACGGCGGCGTCCAGGCCCCAGATGCCGGTGAAATTCGCCAGCGCCTCCTCGAAACGGCCCGCGTTCTGGCGATATTCGAGCAGGTAGTGCATGTGGTCTTCGGTGCTGTCGACGCTGTGATAGCCCACGTTGGGCGGGTCCAGCAGGCCCAGCACGCTCTTGCGGCAATAGAAGAAACCGGTGCCCACCGGCGCCAGCATCCATTTGTGGCCGCCGACCGACAGGAAGTGGATGCCCAGCTTTTCCACGTTCAGCTGCAAGGCGCCGGCCCACTGGATCGCGTCCAGGTTCAGGTACACGCCGCGCTCGTTGCACAGGTTGGAGGTGGCCTCCAGGTCGTGGCGGAAACCGTTGGAGAACTGCACGGCGCTCAGCGACACCAGCCGCGTGCGGTCGTCCATGAGCTTGCGGATGTCGTCCACCAGGATGCGGCCGTTGCGGTTCTTGACCCAGCGGATGGTGACGCCGCGCGCCGCCAGCTTCATCCAGCAGTACACATTGGACGGGTACTCGATGTCGGGCAGGATCAGGTTGTCGCCGTCGCGCCAGGGAAAGCCGTTGGCGACGTTGATCAGGCCCTCGGTGGTGTTCTTGACGAAGGCGATCTCGTCGCGGTGCGCGCCGATCAGACGGCCGATGCGGGCCTTGATCGTCTCGTCGGCGTAGCGGCACCACTCGGGATAGGAATTGCGTCCATGGTCGCGCACGTCTTCCATGTACCGGTTCACCGCGGCCACCACCGGCAGGCTCAGGGCGCCGATGGACGCGTTGTTCAGGTACGCGCGCTTGTGCTTGATGGGGAACGCCAGGCCGATATTGCTCCAGTCCAGCAGTTCGATGCCGTTGCGTTCATCGGGAAACAACGCCGCGGGGCTGCCCACGGATACCTCTTTCTCTAGGATATTCACGCCGCGCCTCTTTCATCGAAATCATCGAAAGTTGAGGCGATCCTAAGATTGCGTGAATTCATGCGTCAATTGCGTTCGGAGTATTGATTCATGCGCTTTTGTAATGGATGATCCTCGCGCTGGCGCCTGGCCCAATGCGGGCAAGGCTTTGCGCTTTTTTGCGTTCGCGCCTGACTCACACCATATTTCGGGTTAACCCCTATGCGAATGAACCGCCTGCAAGCCCTGCGCGCCGTGATGGAGACCGGCAGCGTGACCGAAGCCTCACGGCGCATCCACCGCACCCAGCCCCAGATCAGCCGGCTGATCTCGGCGCTGGAAGCGGAAGTCGGCTTCACGCTGTTCCTGCGCCAGGGCCGCGGCCTGGTTCCCACCCACGAATGCCTGCGCTTCTATGAAGGCACGCGCCATATCCTGGCGGGCTTCGAAGAGGTGTCGCGCATCGCCAGCAGCATCCGCAACCAGCAGGATGCCTGGCTGCGCATCCTGACGCAGCCCTATCTGGCGTACAGCGTCACGCCCGCCGCCATCGCCGAGTTCTCGCGCCTGCATCCGCGCGTGAAGGTATCGCTGGAAGTTCGTTCGCGCGTGGAGGTCGGCCTGTGGATGTCCGGCCAGCAGTTCGACCTGGGACTGGCGGCGCTGCCCATCGATTTTCCCGGCATCCGCTCGCGCAGCTTCGCCGACGTGCGGCTGGTCATCGCCATGCCCGAACACCACCGGCTGGCGGCCAAGTCCGTGGTCACGGTGGACGACATCAAGGACGAGCCCTTCATCGCGCTGCGCCCTTACACGCTGCTGCGCAAGCACATCGACGACCTGATGGAGCAGCGCCGCCTGCCGCTGCACATGGTGATGGAGACCTCGTCCGGCCAGTCGGCCTGCCAGCTGGCCGCGCTGGGCGTGGGCGTGGCGCTGGCCGACCCCGTGCTGGCCGCCAACGTGCCCGGCATCGTGCTGCGCGACTTCGAGCCCAAGCTGACCCTGCCCTACGGTTTCCTGCTGCCCAACGCCTATGCGCCATCGGAACAGGCGCGCGAGTTCGCTCGGATCTTCGTGCGGCTGGTGAAGGAGACCGCGCCGCAGCGGGTGGAACTGGGCGAATGCAGCCTGGATGGCGACGCGCTATTGCCCTGAAGCGAGCGCCGAAGCGCGGACCTGTCGACGATCGCCTGTCTCCCGCCAACAACACGCTGCTCGCGCGGGATGGATCTGGCGGCGCCGCCGTTCGCGGCCTTTGCCGGCGATTTCCCTGGCATTTTCTTGTTATATCCGTCTATCGCACGGCAATCCGCTCACGCCCGCCCGGGCTTGAAGATTCGACGAAAGAATTCGTCAGAATCATCCTTAATCCGCTAATTACAATTTTTTAATAATTCTTTCAACCTGCCGTCAACCGAGCAGGCGAATGGCCGGCGTCCCATTCCGGAGGCGCGGCCGGACATTATTAAAAAATCAGGAGCGGGCCTTGAATCACATATACCGGCTGGTATGGAACAACGCTGTGCGTGCCTGGCAGCCCGTTTCCGAATTCGCCGCGCAGGCGCGCGGCGGCCGCGCATCCGCCGGGCTGTGCGCCCCGATGCGCTGGCCGCGCCATGCGCTGGCCGTGGCGCTGGCGCTGGGCCTGTCCGGCTGGAGCGGGATGGCAGCGGCCGTCAACTGCCATGTTGTCGGCGTCTCCACCAACTTGGTCTGCGACACCCCAGCCTTCCCGCTGCAGCCGCACTACAGCATCAGCGTCAATAACGTCACTATCACCGTGCTGGCCACCGGCAGCCTGGGCGTCATCCAGAGCATGGGCGGAACCGCGCTGACCCTGCAGGGCAGCAATGCGACGCTGGACAATAGCGGCAAGATCAGCCCCCGCACGCTCAGCCCGAACCTATCGATCGCGTCCAGCGGCGTCGCCATCACGTCCAATGCCATCAGCACGCACACCATCACCAACAGAGCTGGCGGCATCATCAGCGGCGTCAGCGGCGACTACTCCCCGCTGCTTACCGACCTGACGGGCCTGGCGCTGGCGGCACGCAACAACGCGTCCGGCGTCACCAAGATCACGAACGAGGCGGGCGGCTCCATACAGGCCGAAGTCATAGACAACATTCTCCGGACTGCCCAGAACGCGCCCGTCATCGCAACGTACGGCGGCGGCCAGGCCCAGATCATCAACAATGGCTCGATCGTGGGCCGGATCGCGATGCAGGCGCCGACCGCCCCAGGCAGCCCGGGCAATACCTTCGTCAATGCCGGCACCATCGTCGGCAGCGTCAGCATGGGCGCGGGCGCCAGCAACGTCTTCACGATGCAGTCCGGCTCGTCCGTCACGGGCAGCAGCGCGGAAGCCAACCTGACCGTCCTGAGCATACCCGGCCTGACGTTCGCCAAACCAGGCAAGGTCGACGGCGGCGGCCCCAACAGCACGCTGGTGCTGGAAGATCCGGCGGGCAACAGCCTGGCCAACAACGTCTCGAATTCGACCTACACCAACTTCGGCAACCTGACTGTCAACAGCGGCAACTGGCGCCTGACGGACGGCCCGCTGGTCATACCGGGCGGCGCCGTCACGCTCAAGGGCGGCGTCGCCACCGTCGACAACAACGGCGTACTCGGCACCGGTGTCATCGACGCGCAGGGCGGCAGCATCGCCTCGTCCGTTTTCCGCGCGACACTGGCCAACGACATCGTGCTGGGCACGGGCGGCCTGACGACGAGCGACGCCAACCAGCTCGTCCTGTCCGGCAAGCTGTCCGGCACGGGCGGCCTGACCGTCGCGGGCACCGGCCAGGTCACGCTGGAAGGCGCCAACGACTACAGCGGCGGCACCACCGTCCAGACCGACGCCACCTTGCTGGGCAACAACGGCAGCCTGCGAGGCAACATTCACAACAACGGCCAGCTATTCTTCATTCAGTCCGGCGCCGGCACCTATGGCGGCGTCCTGTCCGGTACAGGCACCGTCAACAAGAACAACGCGGGCACGCTGACGCTGACCGGCGCGAACACCTCAACCGGCACCTTCGCCGTCAACGGCGGCACGCTGGCCATCGGCGCCGGCGGCAGCCTGTCCAGCAGCGCCACGGTATGGCTGGGGGCCAACACCGCCTTCGACCTGAGCGCCGCCGGCGCCCAGACCATCGGCGGGCTGAGCGGCACGGGCAACGTCACGCTGGGCGCCAGCGCGCTGACCCTGGCCGGCAGCGCCTCGCGCACCTACGGCGGCGTCATCTCCGGCACAGGCACGCTGACCAAGACGGGCACCGGCACACAGACGCTCGACGGCGCCAACCTCATCGCCGGCGGAGTCACCATCAACGGCGGCACGCTCAAGCTGGGCACGAACGGCAGCCTGGCCCCCAAGGCCTGGGTCACGGTCAATACGGGCGGCGTCTTCGATGTCTCCGGCGCCCAATACCAGACCCTGGCCGCCCTGAACGGCACCGGCGGCGAGGTCAAGCTGGGCGGGATCCTGACGCTCGAAAGCGGCTCCTTTGGCGGCACGATCTCGGGCAGCTCCGCCGGGCTGATGAAGACCGGCGCCGGCCTGCTTGAACTGAACGGCGCCGCCACCTACGACAACCAGACGGTAGTCAACGACGGCACGCTGATGGTCGGCGGAGCGTCGGCCTATTCCACGGCGCGCATCAGCGGCGACGTCTACGTGGACAGCGGCGGCAAGCTCGGCGGCTTCGGCCGGGTCGATGGCAATGTGACCGTGGCCGCCGATGGGTATCTGACGCCGGGCGCGCCCGGAGGCGTATTCACCGTCGGCGCCCTCACGCTGGAAAAGGGCAGCACCGCGCAGTTCAGCCTCGGCACGCCGGGCGCCGACGTCAACACGCCCGGCGCCGGCCACAGCGTATCGGTCCTGGGCGACCTGACCCTGAACGGCGCGCGCCTGGATATCCTGGACGGCGGCGGCTACGGCCCCGGCCTGTACCGGCTGTTCGACTACACCGGCACGCTGACGACAGCCAATGGCGGAATCACCACCGGCGTGACCGGCCAGACCATCCAGATGCTGTCCGGGGCCAAGCAGATCAACCTGGTCAACAAAGCGGGCATGCCTCTGGCGTTCTGGAACGCCGACGGACTGGCCAGCCCGACCCAGATGGGCGGCGGCTCCGGCGCCTGGTCGGTCACCAACGCGAATTGGACCGACGCCACCGGCAGCACGACCGGCACGCGCTATCCCGCAGACACCTTCTCCATCTTCGGCGGCGCCGCCGGCACCGTCACGATCGACAACACCGCCGGCGCGGTGCAGGCCAAGGGCATGCAGTTCGCCAGCGACGGCTACCGCCTGAACGGCGACCCGCTGACCCTGGTCGCGCCCGCCGCCGGCCAGCTGAGCGAGGTGCGCGTGGGCGACGGCGGCGCCAGCTCCGCCGGCTGGACCACGACCATCGACAACGTGCTCACCGGCAACGGCCTGAACAAGACCGGCGCTGGCACCCTGGTGCTCAACGGCGCCAACACCTACACCCAGGACACGCGCCTGAGCGCCGGCACGCTGTCGGTCTCGTCCAACGCGAACCTGGGCGCCGCCTCCAGCGGCCTGGACTTCCAGGGCGGCACGCTGCGCGTCACCGGCACCGCCATGCAAAGCGCGCCCCGCATGATCACCTGGGGCGCGGCTGGCGGCGGTTTCGACATCGCCGACGCGGGCAACACCTTCTCCGTGTCGCAAACGCTGTCCGGCAGCGGCGGCCTGACCAAGCTGGGCGCCGGCACGCTGGCGCTTGTGTTAGACAATGACTACACCGGCGTCACCCGGGTCGCCAGCGGCACGCTGCAACTCGGCAACGGCGGCTCGTACGGCAGCATCGCCGGCGACGCCATCGTCCAGGCCGGCGCCACGCTGGCCTTCAACCGCACCGGCTCGCTGACCTACGGCGGCACGCTGTCCGGCGCCGGCGAACTGCGCAAACAGGGCCTGGGCACCCTGATCCTGACCGGCAACAACACCCTGACCGGCGTCACCCGCATCGACCGCGGCACGCTGCAGATCGGCAACCGCGGCAACACCGGCTCGCTGACCGGCGACATCGTCAACAATGGCGAGCTGCTCTTCAGGCGGTCGGACAACTGGACCTACGCCGGCTCGCTGTCCGGCTCGGGCGCCACCAAGGTTCTCGGCGACAGCACTCTGACCTTGCTCGGCAACAGCAGCGCCTATACCGGCACCCTCACCGTCTATCCCGATAGCGCCCTGCAGGTGGAAGGCAAGCTCGGCGGCACGGTGGAGACCAGCGTCCGAACCGTCCTGTCCGGCACCGGCACCCTCAACAACGTGGTGCTGACCAGCGGGATGCTCGCACCGGGCAATGCCGCCAGGCCCATGGGCACGATGAAGCTGCGGGGCGACCTGAGCTTCGGGCAGTATGCGTCCTACCGCGTCGCCGCCTCGCCCGACGGCCAGCACAGCAGTGTCCAGGTGGGCGGCAAGGCCACGCTGGCCGGCGCCGTGGTGCACGTGGGCGCCAACGGCAGCTACGCCCCGGCCACCACCTACACCATCCTGACCGCCGACGGCGGCGTGCAGGGCCGCTTCGGCAAGGTCTCCAGCAACCTGGCCTTCCTCAACCCCACGCTGGCCTATGACGACCACCGCGTGGACCTGGTCATCAAGACCAAGGAAGTGCCCACCGACGACGGCGGCACCCGCCCGATCGAGTTCGCCGACGCCGGCAACACCAGCAACCAGCGCGCCGTCGCCCGCGCGCTGCAAAGCCTGCCCAAGGACAGCCCGCTGTACCGCCGCGTCATGAACCTGCCCAACGGCGCGCCGGCCGGCGCCTTCGACGGCCTGAGCGGCGAGACCCACTCGACCTCCGCCACCATGCTGCAGGGCGCCGCCAACACCTTCGTGCAGGTGCCCATGACGCGCCTGCGCGCCAACCTGAACGCAGGCATGCTGCCCGGCGTGCCCACCGCCCAGCTCGGCCTGGGCGACGCCGCCGCGCTGCCGCAGGCCGCCGCGCAGCCTCTGTGGGCGCAGGTCTTCGGCAACTGGGGCACCGTGCGCGGCGACGGCAACGCCGCCAAGACCACGCAAACCGACAGCGGCATCACCATCGGCGGCGACCATGCCATCGGCGGCGGCTGGCGCCTGGGCGGCGCGCTGGGCTACACCAACAGCCGCAGCAGCACCGGCGACCGCGGCGCCAGCGCCAAGGCCGACAGCTACAGCCTGACGATCTACGGCGGCAAGGCCTTCGACGTCGGCTCGGCCAAGCTCAACTTCAGCCTGGGCACGGCCTATACCTGGCACGACATGTCGACCCGTCGCAACACCGACGCCGCCGGCCTGCCGCAGACGCTGGAAGCCAGCTACCGTGGCAACACCGCCCAGGTCTTCACCGAGCTGGGCTACGCCATCCCGGTCACCGAGCGCGTCACGCTGGAGCCCTTCGTCGGCGCCGGCTACAGCAGCCTGCGCACCCGCGCCTTCACCGAGTCCGGCGGCGACGCCGCCTTGCGTGGCGACAGCAACCGCAACAACGTCGCCACCACCACGCTGGGCCTGCACGCGCGCGGCGCCTTCGAAAGCGCGGGCGCGCGCGGTCAGGTGCATGGCACGCTGGGCTGGCGCCATGCCTACGGCGACGTCAACCCGGCCAGCACGCTGTCCTTCGTGCAGGGCGGCGGCTCGTTCACGGCCAATGGCGTGCCGGTGGCCCGCGACGCGGCCCTGGTCGAGCTGGGCGTGAACATGGACGTGAGCAAGCGCACCACCGTGGGTGTGAGCTACGGCGGCCAGTTCGGCAGCGGCAATCGCCAGCACACCGGCACGCTGGACGTGCGGTACCGCTACTGATGAGGGCAAGGGGCGCGCGGGCGCGCGCCCCCCTTGCATGTCGCGGTCTTCGCCTGTGCAATCGGTAACGCGGGATGCGCGTGATTCCCGTATGCTTGCGCGTGCCCATGCGCCCGGACGTACGCGCCGGGCGCTTTCCTTACACTCACGCACGAGACCATGAGCATCCTTTCGCGATTCTTCGGCCGCAAAGACGACAGCGACTCTCCCTCCGCTGGCAATCCGCCCGCACTGGTGTCCAACCCCGACCAGAAAGACGGCATGAGCCTGCAGGTCGCCTTCGCCGGCCCGCTACCGAACCAGGCCGAGGCGCTCACGCGCGCCCTGCAGGCCTATCACCCGTCCATGGCCGACGCGCGCGCCGAACTCGATACAGGCGGCGACCATTGGCTGGGCCTGGCGGGCTGGGGCGAGCACGTGGTCCGCATGGTCGGCTTCAACGCGCCGCTGCCCGAGGCCACGGTCGAGGTCTGCGTGGCGCCGGCGCACTACCCCGCCGAGGTCAAGGCCGAGGTGCGCGCGCACGCCAGCCACGTGCTGCTGTACTACACCGGCCACGACGAGGATCCGCTGGAGCAATACGTGGCCGTGGCCGCGGTGGCGGGCGCGCTGGCCGAGACCGGCGGCGTCGCCGTCATGAACGAGCATGCCCACACTTCACTGCCGGCCGGCGTGTTCACGCGCGCCTCGCTCGGCGACGAGAGCCTGGAGCTGCTGCGCTCGCTGCCGCTGACCATGCTGTATTGCGGCTTCGTGAAATACGACGTGGAAGGCACCGCAGGCGTGTGGATGCGGACCTACGGCGCCGACCGTTTCGGCCTGCCCGACTTCGCCGCGCTGGCCGAGGGCCATCACCAGGGCGAGTTCTACTCGAACATCTTCAACAACATCATGGCCTATCTGCTCCAGAGCGGCGCCGAGATGGACGCCGGCCACACCATGCAGATCGGCGAGAACGCCTACCTGAAACTGCGCGAGCCCGGCGAACCCGAGTACTTCCTGCAAGGGCCGGGCCGCACGCTGGTCGCGGAGATCATCGCCGAGGACCAGATCAACCGGCCGGACGCCTGAACGCGACCTCGCCCGGCCTGCCGCGCCGGCCGGGCGAGCCCGTGTACTATCACCGCCGGATGACTTCAGGATGGACACCGATGGAACTGACCCTGCCCGGCAAGCTGCACAAGGCGCTGGAACGCGAGGCCCAGGACGCCAAGCGCACGCTCCACGCGCACCTGGTCCGCAAGCTCGAGAACGTCACGCCGCCGATCGACACGATCGATCCTCGCCCCCTGCATGCCAACCTGCCGCGCCTGACGGCGTATCTGGACCGCGTGCCCGGCGTGCGCGTGCTGTCCTCCGAAGTCACCCCCGACGCCTACTGGTGGGTCAAGCTCACCATCGACATCGCCCATCCGCTGGCATGGCGCGTGGTGCAGGAACTGGGCTTCGTGCTCAATGACCTGTCGCTAGAGGAAAAGCTGCCCACGGTGTTCAAACCGGTCTCGCCGCCGCCGTATCTCAACGGCGGCCCCGAGGAATGCCTGGCCTGGGTGATCGAATCCAGCTGGAACTACATCGATCCCGGCTGGATCACCGACACGCTGGAAGGCTACCTGCCCCGCCCGGTGGACCAGCCCGGGTCCTGGTCGGCGCAATAGGCGCCGACGGCAAGCGGCGCGGCGATCGCGATGAACCAGCTCCTCGCAATGCGCGCCTTCCTGCGCGTGGTGGAAACCGGCACCTTCGGCCATGCCGCGGACCAGCTTGGCGTGCCGCGCTCGACGGTCAGCAAGCTGATCGCCGACCTGGAAGCGCATCTGGGCGTGCAGCTGATGCACCGGACCACGCGACGGCTTTCCGTCACGGCGGAAGGCCAGGAGTATTACCAGTCCGCCACGCGCCTGGTGGCCGAGCTGGACGCGGCCGACGGCGCGGTGCGAGGCCGCAAGCTCAAGCCGCGCGGCCATGTGCGCATCGACGCGCCGACCTCCTTCGCCAATTGCCTGCTGATACCGGCGCTGCCTGACTTCCATCAGCAGTACCCCGACGTGACGCTGGCCATCGGCATCGACGACCGGCCCGTCAACATCGTGGGCGAAGGCGTGGACTGCGCCATCCGCGCGGGCGAGCTGCGCGACCTGGGCCTGGTGGCGCGGCGCATCGCCGAGTTCGGCTATGTGACCTGCGCGTCGCCCGCCTACCTGAACCGCAAGGGCATCCCCGGATCGCCCGCCGATCTGGCGCGGGGACATGCGCTGATCGGCCATTTCTCGGCGGCCACCGGCAAGCTGCAGCCGCTGCTGTTCGAACGCGACGGCGAACGCCATGAAGCCGGCGACTGCGCGTTCTCGGTCAACAACGGCGATGGGCTGACGCGCTTGCTGCTGGCCGGCCTGGGCATCGGGCAGCACCTGCGCCCCTTCGTGCAGCGCAGCCTGGACGCGGGCGAACTGGTGGAGATCCTGCCCGACTGGACGCGTCCCGCCGCCGCGTTCCATGCGGTCTATCCGCCCAACCGGCATCCCAGCGCGCGGCTGCGCGTCTTCCTCGACTGGCTCGCCAGCCGGTTCGGCTGAGAAGCGCGCTCGCTGCGCGCTCCGCCTCCCGCGCGCACTATCCATGGACGTGGATGATCCTTCCACGGGCGGCGCTTTTTCCGCATGGGCGTGGCCGATAGAGTGGGCGAACGGTGCCTGTGCGCCGCCCACCCGATACGGAATCTCCATGAACGACAACGCCCAGCCCGCCGTCCGCGCCAGGAAACCCTGGCCGGCGGTGTTTTCCATCGCCGTCAGCAGCTTCAGCCTGGTCAGCGCGGAGTTCCTGCCCGTGGGCCTGCTCAACGCGATGGCCGCCGACCTGGACATCTCCGTCGGCACGGCGGGCCTGCTGGTGGCGGCGTCCGGCCTGCTGGCGGCGATATCGGCGCCAGCCCTGACCATCCTGGCGGGGCAACGCGACCGCCGGCAGGTGCTGCTGGCGCTCAGCCTGCTGCTGACCCTGTCGAACCTGCTGTCCATGACGGCCACGGGCCTGCCGGCCATGCTGGCCGCGCGCGTGCTGCTTGGCATCGCGGTGGGCGGCTTCTGGAGCCTGGGCGCCAGCACGGCCAACCGGCTCGCGCCGGCCGGATCGGAAGCCCGCGCCACGTCGGTGGTCTACGCCGGCATCTCAGTCGGCATCGTGCTCGGCGTGCCGCTGGGCACGCTGATCGGCCAGGAACTGGGCTGGCGCAATGCGTTCGCGGCCGCCAGCGTCGTCTCTGCGCTGGCCTATGCGGTCCAGTATGTCAGCCTGCCCACCGTGACGCAGGCGACGCGCATCAGCGCACGCCAGCTGCTCCGCCTGGCGGCGCGGCCGGCGATCATGCAGGCGCTGCTCATCACCGTGCTGGCCAAGGGCACGCAGTTCGCGACCTACACCTATGTCGAACCCTATCTGTCCGACGTGACGGCGGCGAGCGGCTATTTCATTACCCTGGCCCTGCTGGTGTATGGCGGCGCCGGCGTCATCGGCAGCCTGCTGGGCGGCATGGGCGCCGACCGTTCGCTGCGCGGCACGCTGGCCGTGGTGCTGGCGGCCGCCGCCTCGGCGCTGGCGCTGCTCTGCGCGGCAGGCTCGTCCTCCGCCGTGGCGCTGTTCTGCCTGCTGGTCTGGGGCGCGGCGTTCGGCGCCCTGCCGCTATGCCTGCAACTGTGGATCATGCGGCTGGCGGGCGACGAGCTGGAAGGCGGCGCGGCCCTGTTCGTGACCTGCGTGCAGGGTTCGATCGCGATCGGCTCCGCCCTGGGCGGCCAGCTGGTCAACCGCTATGGCGCGGCCACGGACATGGGCGTCGGCGCGCTGCTGTTCCTGGCCTCGCTGGCATTCGCCTGGCGCGCCATGGCCGCGCCCGCCATGCGCGGCCGCGTCCCGGCCGGCGCGGACTGATCAGGCCGGCGCGGTCTATTCCATCCGCCTGGCCAGGCGCCAGCGCATCAGGTCATCCGCGCCGGGGCCGGCCTCCACCCTCAGATCCTGGTGCCGCACCGGCGCGCCGCTGCCCTCGTCCAGCAATCCCAGCCGCACGCGCCCGCCGGTCTGCGCGCTGACGAAGCACAGCGGCGGCTCGTCGGACTCCTGCGCCCGCCATTTGTCGCCGACCTGGGCCAGCGCCTGCAGCACCAGCGCCACGTCCAGGCCCTTGGCCGTGGGCAGGTATTCGTAGCGCTCCGGCGCGCTCTGGTACAGCGAGCGCTCGATCAGGCCATTCTGCTCCAGCTGCTTCAAACGGTCGGCCAGCGTCGCGTTGGTGATGCCGGTGGACCGGCGCAGATCGTCGTAGCGCCGCAGGCCCAATACCAGATCCCGCAGGACCAGCATGGCCCAGCGGTCGCCCACGGCGTCCAGCACCGTGGCGATGGAGCAGGCCATGCCTTCAAAACTCTTGGCGCGCATCGTTTTCCCTTCATGTCGTATGGCAATCGCCGCCAGTATCGCAATCGCGCTGGAATCGCTCAAGTGCCTGGCGGCAGGCTGCCGCTTTACAACTTCAATGATTGAAGTCAATAATTATACGGACATCCCGCCACCACGATTCAAAGGAGATCCCCATGAACATCGAAGCAGGCACCGCGCTGGTGACCGGCGCCTCGTCCGGCATCGGCGCCGCCTACGCCCGCCAACTGGCGGCGCGCGGCCACGACCTGATCCTGAGCGCTCGCCGCCAGGACCGCCTCGACGCGCTGGCGCAGCAGCTGCGCGCGGCCCATGGATGCAAGGTCGAGGTCTGGCCCGCCGATCTCGCCAACCCGCACGACCTGCTGCGGCTGGAAGAGGCGCTGTCGACCTGGGAAGACATCGCCATGCTGGTGAACTGCGCCGGCCTGGGCGCGCTGGGGCCGGGCGCGACGGCCGACGCGGATGCGGTCGACCGGATGGTCAAGGTGAACGTGCTGGCGCTGACCCGGCTGTCCCTGGCCGCCGCCCGCGCCTTCGCTCGCCGCCAGCGCGGCGTCATCGTCAATATCGGTTCGATCCTGGCCCTGATGCCGGTGCCCGGCGCGTCCGGCTACAGCGCCTCCAAGGCCTATGTGCTGAATTTCAGTCGCGCGCTGCAGGCCGAGCTGGAACCGGCCGGCGTCACCGTACAGGCGGTGATGCCCGGCATGGTCCGCTCCGAGTTCTTCGGCGGCAAGCCCGCGCCCTTTCCCGAACACCTGTTCATGGAGGCAGACACGCTGGTCGCCACGGCGCTGCGCGCGCTCGACCAGGGCGAGCGGGTCTGCTTTCCCACCCTGTCCGATCCGGCCGGCTGGAGCAGCCTGGAAGCGGCGCGCGGCGCGCTGGTCAAGGCGCTGACACATAGCGGCGAGCCCGCCGCGCGCTACGGCGTGGCCTCGGCCTGACGCCCCCATCCCCCACCCACAGGAGCATCCCCATGCCGCTCTGGAAGATCTACCACCCCGAAAACGCCTTCTCCGACGACGACAAGCAGGCCATCGCCGAGCGCGTCACCGCCCTCTACACCGACCTGCCGAAGTTCTATGTCGGCCTGGTGTTCCAGCCCGTGCCCAAGGCGTCCTTCTTCATCGGCGGACAACGCGCCGACGATTTCGTGCGCATCGCGGTCGACCATATCGCCCGGCAGATACACGAGGACGAGATAAAACGGCGCTTCCTGGGCGCCGTGGGCAGGCTGCTGGCGCCCTATATCGCCGAGCGCGGACTGCGCTGGGAAATCCACATCGACGAGACGCCGTTCAGCCTGTGGACCATCCAGGACCAGCGCCCGCCCGTGCCCGGCACGCCCGAGAGCGAGCGGTGGCGCGAGCAGAACCGGCCGACCCCGGCATAAGCGGCGCGTTCACGGCCCCGGGCGCAGGTCGGGAAACACGCGGCGCAGCAGCGCCGCGACGCCGACGCCCCGCTTTCCCCGCCTGTATTCGAGCCACGGCGAACCCGCGCGCGGACCTATACTCAAGCGCAGCCCTGCGCGGTCCTCGGCGCTCCCGGCCCAAGCCGGCGCCGGGGCGGATCCGCGGGCCCGGCCTCAACACGGGAGGACAGCGTGGAACGCGACGACAAAGCCTGGAATGCCAGCCATGCGATCACGGCAATGCCGCCCGGCGGCGACCGATCCCTGCCCGTCCTGCAAGCCATCGCGCGCGGCGTGGCGGACCTGCGCATCCCGGCCTCGACGGACTGGCCCGCCGCCCAACTGCACCTGACGGACCTGGACGGGCAGTGGAAACTCTCCGCCGTGCTGGTGGCGATCGTGGCGCGGCGCGAACCGACCATCCTGCTCACCAAGCGTTCGTCGGACCTGAGCGAATATTCATCCCATGTCAGCTTCCCCGGCGGACGCCCGATGGCATCCGACGGCAGCGTGGGCGAGACCGCGCTGCGCGAAGCCTTCGAGGAAATCCGCCTGGCCCCCGATGCGGTCCGGCTGCTGGGCTGCCTGCCCTTGCACCGGACCCGCAAGCGCAATCACGCCATCTTCCCGGTGATCGGCATCGTGCCCGACACGGCCGCCTGGGAAGCGGCGCCCGCCGAGGTGGCGGAGATCTTCGAATTCCCGTTCAGCGCGCTGCTGGATCCGGCGCTGCCCCGGCAGTATGCCGACGGCGAGCGCTCGGGCGCCTGGTACTGGGCCGGGCAGCAGCAGGACATCTGGGGCGTCACCGCCGTCATGCTGAAATCGCTGGCGGCCCTTGCGCTGGCCGCAGAGCGCGGCGGCTGACCACCACGCCGATCCGATCTGTTGCCATGCAACGTGGCAGCGGGATACACTGCGCCAAATGATTGCAATTGCAATCGATAAACATCCCGTCGAAGCGCACGTCCAGCGTTCCAACGGCACACCGTCCGATCCAGACCCAACGCCATGCGTCTATTGCATATCGTCTCTTCCCCCCGCGGCCCGCAGTCCGCCTCCATCGCGATCGCCCATGCATTCCTGGAAGCCTGCGCCCAGACGCACGCTACGCTCGATATCGATACGCTCAACGTCTGGGAAGAGGACCTGCCCGAATTCGACAGCCGTACCATCGGCGCGAAGTACAAGCGCGTGTCCGGAACGCCGCTGGATGCGGTCGAGGCGTCGGCCTGGACGCGGATCGAGTCGCTGGCGCGGCGTTTCCAGCAGGCTGACCGGATCGTGCTGGGCGTGCCGATGTGGAACTTCGGCTTTCCGTACAAGCTCAAGCAGCTGATCGACCTGGCGAGCCAGCGCAACATGCTGTTCACGTTCGACGGCCAGTCCTATGGACCCCTGCTGAGCATTCCGCGGGCCTTGCTCATCTGCGCGCGCGGCCAAAGCCATGATCCCGGCGCGGGCGCCGGCAGCCCCGGCTTCGAGCACCAGGCCGCCTATCTGGAGTTCTGGCTGAAGTTCATCGGCGTGGGCGAGGTCCGGCGCGTCATGGCCGAACACACCTGGGACGCCGGCGCGCCGCAAGCCATCGAGCGGGCCAAGGCGCAGGCGGTCGAAATGGCCCGGGATTTCTAGTTTCGCCGACGCATCCGCCCGGCCCCGGGGCTCACCTGGGCTTGCCCAACAATCCGCCACGCCGCGCGACCAGCGTAGCCTGGGTTCGGTTGACCACGCCCAGCGTCGCCAGGATGGCGGTGACGTGGGTCTTCACGGTCTTCTCGGTCATGCTGAGGCGTTCGGAGATCTCGCGATTGCGCAGGCCATCGCACATCAGCCGCAGCACCTCGCCCTGGCGCGGCGTCAAGGCGCTGAGCAAGGCCATGTCGTCCACCGGCGCCGGCATCGGCGCGGGCGGCTTGCGCGGCGGCGCCGCCGGGGCCAGGTCGGCGCGTGGCGGCTGGCCGATCTGCTCCAGCGCATCCAGCAGCGCGCGGCAGTCGGCCGACTTGTGCAGGAAGCCCTGCGCCCCCGCCGCCATGACCCTCTCGCGGTCGTCGGGATCCTCGGACGCGCTCAGCACCAGGACACGGATGCCCGGACGCAACTGCTTCAGGCGCTTGAGCAGCGCGCTGCCGCCCAGGTCGGGCAGGTAGTAGTCCATGATCACGCTGCCGATCTGCGGCTGCGCCCGCAAGACCGCGAGCGCCTCCGCGCCGTTGGAAGCCGGATGGACCGTGATGCCGGGCAGCGCCTGCGTGAGGCTCAGCAGCAGGGCTTCGCGGAACATGGCGTGGTCGTCGATCAGGAGTACTGCGGTCATGGAGAGGAATCCTCGGAATCTGTCAAGCTCGGCCGATGCAGCAGCGCGGTCACATGCGCGCGCAAGGCCTCGACCTCCACCGGCTTGTGCAGCAGGGGGATGTTTCTGTCGGCCGCCTCGATCAGGCGGCCCGGATCGGTGTCGCCGCTGACCAGCAGCGCGGGAATCGGAGGATCGCTGTATTCCTCGCGCAGCCGCTCGATCACGTGTATGCCGGTCTCGTGCTCGCGCAGGCGGTAATCGCTGATGATCAGGGCAGGCCGCTCGGGCTCGTGCACCACCTTGGAAAACAGGGCGTCGCCGCTGGCGGCGCCGACGACGCGGTAGCCCCAGCTTTCCAGCAGCAAGGTCAGGCCGGCCAGGTTCTGCGCATCGTCGTCGACCACCAGCACCATCCGTCCGCGCCCGTGGTCCGGGATCGCGTCGCCGGCGGCGGGCGCCGGCGGCGCGGGCTCGGGCGTCGGCGGCGTCGCGGCCAGCGCCTCCTCGGCGGAGCGCGTCTCCAGGCCCAGCGAGAACAGGGTGCCGCGCCCTTCCTGCGATACCAGGACCAGCGGATGGTCCAGCAGCGCGGCGGTGCGCCGCACGATGGCCAGTCCCAGTCCCAGTCCCTTGCTGCGATCGCGCTCCGGGTTGTTCAGCTGATGGAACTCCCAGAATACGCGTTCCTGTTCGGACGGCGGTATCCCGGGCCCTGTGTCACAGACATTGATGCGCACGCCGCCCCGGCAGCGCCTGCAACCGACCAGCACGCCGCCGCGCCGGGTATGCGCGATGGCATTGCTGATGAGATTGCGCAGGATGCGCTCCAGCAGCACCGGATCCGAATTCACCACCGCCTGGCTGGGCCTGACCCGCAGCGACAGCCCTTTCTGCACCGCCTGCGGCGCATACTCGGCCCGCAACTGCTCCAGCAGCGGATTGAGCGGGAACCACTTGCGCCGGGGCTCGATCACGCCGGCGTCCAGCCTGGAGATATTGAGCAAGGCATCGAACAGATGCCCCATCGCCGCCGTCGCGCTGGCGATGTTGTCCACCAGGTAGCGGCCGTGCGCGGTGAGTTTCTCGTTGGTCAGCAGGCCCAGGAACAGGCTGACCGCGTGCACGGGCTGGCGCAGGTCATGGCTGGCGGCGGCCAGGAAGCGCGATTTTTCCAGGTTGCTGCGCTCGGCCGCCTCCTTCTCGCGCCGCACCTGCTCCAGCAGCGCCAGGTTCTCGTAGCCCAGCCGCAGCGCGTCCAGGTGGGTGCGGTGCATGCGGTGCGTGAACGCCAGCGTGGAGGCCACATAGGCGACTCCGCTCGCCACCATCGCGATGTGCAGCGGCGAAGGCTGCGCCGCCAGCGCGATGAAGGGCGGCGCGAGCGCCGGGATCTCGAAGGCGTAGACGACCGGCAGGACGATGTAGTTCGAATAGATCGCCCCCGTGCCCAGCCCGATCAGGATCACGATGCTGAACAGCTGGTACTCGACCGGCAGGAAGAAGCTCCAGTAGGCGACCGGCAGCCCCCACAGCATGCCCGAGGCGAGATTGCCCAGGAACATCCGGCGCAGCCAGCGTTCGGCCGCGTCCGGCCGCGCCTGACTGCGGTCGTAGGCCAGCATGGCCGCCCAGCGCAGGGCGGCGACCAGCAGCATGGCCCCGATCCACGGCGCCAGCTCGCGGTCGGGCACGACGCCGTACAGGGCATAGGCGCTGAAACAGGCGGCGATGACCGAGCCCGACAGGGCGAAGGGGAAGCTGCGGCGCAGCACGGCTACCTGCACCGCCCGGACGCGCGAGCCGTCGGGGAACGCTGCTGCCAGGGTTTCGGAAGTTGGATCCATGAACGAGGGCGGCGCGAGCCTGTGAGGATCCCGGACGCGACCCCGTTCGGGAAAATAAGGGAAAGGCAACGGCGATGGCCACGGCGGCTGCCGGGCTGGGGATGCGCGGAAAAATTTAGCAATTGCCAACCAGCGGGTCAATAATCCGGACACGGCGCCAGCCTCCCGTCGTACACGCGTGCAACCCCTCCGCGCCCGCGACGGGAGGGCAAATCCGCATGCCATACAGGTAACAGGCGGCGGCGGGCCGCGCATCGGACTTTGGTCTTAGGCCGCCGCGGGCGGCCGGGCGCAAACAGGCTACATTCCCAGGACAAGCGCGGCGCCCGAGGGCAGCCCGCGATCCTCCGACGCGCCGCCCGGCGCGCCGGACCGACTCAACGAGGGGCATCTTGTCTATCAGTGCAACCACGGCGCCCGCCGCCGAGCTTTCCCCGCGCGAGCAGCGCGGCAATATCGCCCGCCTGACCATCGCCCAGGCGCTGGCCGGCGCCAATGCCGTCGTGGTCTACGCCACCGGCTCCATCGTGGGCAACATGCTGGCGCCGGACAAGGCACTGGCCACCCTGCCCCTGTCCATCTTCGTGGTCGGCATGGCCGCCTGCATCCTGCCGGCGGGCGCCATCGCCCGGCGCCACGGCCGCCGCGCCGCCTTCCTGGCCGGCACCGGCTGCGGCGTGCTGGTCGGCCTGCTGGCCGCCCTCGCCGTGGTCCTGGGATCGTTCTGGCTGTTCTGCCTGGGAACCTTCTTCGGCGGCGCCTACGCGGCCGTGGTGCTGTCGTTCCGCTTCGCCGCCGCCGACGGCGTGTCGCCCGCGCGGCGCGCCCGCGCCCTGTCCTTCGTCATGGGCGGCGGCGTGCTGGCCGGCGTGGTCGGGCCGCAGCTGGTCACGCACACCATGTACCTGTGGCCCGCCCACATGTTCGCCGCCACCTTCATCGTGCAGGCGGCAGTCGCGGCGGCGTCGGCGCTGGTGCTGCTGGGCGTGCGCCTGCCCATGCCCGGCCCGGCCGAGGCGGCCGGCGGCCGGCCGCTGGCGGTCATCGCGCGCCAGCCACGCTTCGTCACCGCGGTGGTCTGCGGCGCCGTCTCCTACCTGCTGATGAACTTCCTGATGACGGCCGCCCCGCTGGCGATGCATCTTTGCGGCCACTCCCAGGAAGACGCGAACCTGGGCCTGCAATGGCACGTGATCGCCATGTACGCCCCGAGCTTCTTCACGGGCCGGCTGATCATGCGCTTCGGCGCCGGCCGCATGGTCAGCGTCGGCCTGGCGCTGACCGGGATCTCGGCGGCGATCGGCCTGATGGGCCTGGACGTGGCGCATTTCTGGATCACCCTGGTGCTGCTGGGCGTGGGCTGGAACTTCGGCTTCGTGGGCGCCTCGGCCCTGGTGCTGGAATGCCACCGTCCCGAGGAAAGGACCAAGGTGCAGTCTCTGAACGACTTCATCATCTTCGGCATCATGGCGGTCGGCTCGTTCGCGTCGGGCGGCCTGCTGGCCGCCTACGACTGGACCACCGTGCTGTGGGTCTCGTTCATTCCGCTGGCGCTGGCGATCGTCGCGCTGGGCAGGAGCGCCGCGAACGCGCGGCGCGCGGCCTGACGCCATGGCGCGCTTCCTCCTGCCCCGTGGCTTGCCGTCCGGCCTGGGCGCGCGGCTGCTGTGCCTGATGGCGGCGGCGCCGTGGACCGTCCCGGTCGTGGCGTCCGAGCGCGTCGCCATACCCGGCTACGACGTCCAGGCCGGCGCGCAATACCGCTACCGCGTCCAGAAGACAACCGAGACGGACATGTCGTCCTGGCCGGGCGCGCCGGCCACCGCGCCGGTGCTCATGCGCGGGGACTTCCTGCTGTCGGCGGCCGTGCTGACGCGCGATGAGGCCGGGCTGCGGATGCGCTGGGACCTGTCCGCCGACCTGCCCGCCGCGGCCTCGGGCGGCGCCGGCGCCTATCCGCTCAATGCCCTGTACGGCGACACGCTGGCCGCCTATGGCCTGCGCCAGCTGGAGATCGACACCGATCCGACCGGCACGCCCACGGCCGTGCCCGGCGCGGACGCGATCATCGCCACGCTGGAACGGGCCCTGGCCGCGACCGGACCGGGCGGAGCCGTCGCGCCGCCGGACAGCGCCGCCCGGCGCGCCCTGGCAACGATCAAGGCCAACCCGCTGGCCATCGTCGGCGTGCTGGTACCCGAAAGCGCGACGCTCGCGCTGGCGCAGTCCTCGCAGGCCTCGGCCTTCGCCGTCGGCGAGGAATGGACCGTGCCGGGCAGCGAGGACATCCGCGGCTTTCGCATCGCCACCGCCACGACATGGCGGCTGGACGCCTACGATCCGGCCAGCCGGCGCGCCACCTTCAGCGCGCGCCTGGCCTATGACCAGGACGCCTTCCGCCAATCGCAGCGCGCCACGATCGACGCCATGGTCGCGACCCTGGGCGAACGGGCGAAATCGCTGACGGACGCGCAATGGGCCCGCATCCGCGACGCGGAAAAGCAGCGCGCCATGCGCTTCGTGATCTCGACCCGCGATGGCGCGACCGTCGAGGCCCTGGAAAGCATGACGATCAGCGTGGGCGGCATGACGATGACGTCGGCCTGGCACATCTGGCGCGATGACCAGCCGCCACTGCTGCCCGCGCCGCCCGCCTGGAACGCCGCCGCGCCGGACGGCCAGGGGCGCGACGCGCAACCGGCGACAGACCGATAGGCCCGCCGCGAAGGCTGGAAGCGACCGCTCAGGCGTCGGCCTCGCGCTCGGGCGCGGCGTCGCTCTTGAGCTTGGCGTGCTCATGCAGGGCCTCGCTGTCCAGGATGGTCAGCCCGCCATAGCGCGTCTGCAACACGCCCTCGCGCGCCAGCCGCGTCAGCGCGGCGTTGCAGCGCTGACGCGAGACGCCGCACAGGCTGGCGATTTCCTCCTGCGATATCTTCAGGCGTCCGTTGGTGCCCGAATGCGATTCCGCCGCCAGCTGCGCGGCCACCGCGCGCGCCACCATGGTGTCCACGTCCAACAGCACATTGCCGCTGTAGCTGGCCATCAGCCAATCCACCCGCTGCGCCAGGTGCATCATGAGCGCCTGGGTGAAGGCAATGTTGTGGTTCCACAGCCGTTCGCAGATATCGCGCGGCAGGATCACCACGCGGCTCGGCCGCAAGGCGATCACTTCGTAGTCGAAAGGCGCGGCGCGCAGCATGGTGGCCTCGCCGAACCAGCTGCCGGTGCTGAAGCCCGCCAGCGACAGGGTCTTGCCGTCGATGCCCGGCGAGGACCATTTCACCAGCCCGTCGACCACGCCGTACCAGCCGGGCGAACGCGCGCCCATGCGGAACAGGTACTCGCCCTTGCGCAGCGACACCAGCCGCAGGCCGGCGCGGATCTCGGCGCGCTCCGGCGCCGGCAGGCCGTTGTACCAGGGCACCACGTCCAGCATCCGGTCCACCGCGCCCTGCGACTGCCGCCGGCGCGCGCTCGACGATTCTTCCCCAATACCCGCAGGCGCTGTGCGCATGGTTTCCTCATTGCCGACTGCGTGGCCGCGTCCAGGTAAACCCTAGGATTCTTTGTCACCATGGTGACTGTCCGCGCGACAGGCCCGGCCACAGAATAAGAGAGCCCATCGGGTCAAAAAACATAAGAGGAGACTGGAATGTTGTCAATGTCGCGCGCCCTGTCCGCCGCCCTGTGCGGCGCCGCCTTGTCCGTCGGCCCCGGCGCCGCCCAGGCGCAGTTCTCGGACGACGTCATCCGGATCGGCTTCATCACCGACCTGTCCGGCGTGTACTCGGGCCCCGACGGCCCCGGCGGCGTCGAGGCCATCCGCATGGCCATCGAGGAAATGGGCGGCGCGATCGACGGCAGGAAGATCGAGCTGATCACCGCCGACCACCAGAACAAGGCCGACATCGCCTCGGCCAAGGCGCGCGAGTGGTTCGACCAGAAGGGCCTGGACATGCTGATCGGCGGCACCAATTCCAGCGCCGCGCTGGCCATGTCGCGCGTGGCCGCCGACAAGAAAAAGCCCATCATCGTGGTCGGCGCCGGCGCGCCGGCGCTGACCAACGAGCAGTGCACGCCCTACACGCTGAACTACGCCTACGACACCGTGGCGCTGGCGCGCGGCACCGGCGACGCGGTGGTCAAGGCCGGCGGCAAGACCTGGTACTTCCTGACGGCCGACTACGCCTTCGGCGCGGCGCTGCAGGCCGACACCACCAGCGTGGTGCAGGCCGGCGGCGGCAAGGTGCTGGGCTCGGTCAAGCATCCGCTGTCGTCCAGCGACTTCTCGTCGTTCCTGCTGCAGGCGCAAAGCAGCAAGGCCGAGATCCTGGCCCTGGCCAACGCCGGCGCCGACGCCACCAACGCGATCAAGGCGGCCAATGAATTCGGCCTGACCAAGACCATGAAGCTGGCCGGCCTGATCATGTTCATCAACGACATCCACGCCATGGGCCTGCCGGCCACGCAGGGCATGTACCTGACCGACAGCTGGTACTGGAACAGCTCGGACGCCGCCCGCGCCTGGAGCCGCGAATTCTTCAAGCGCCACAAGAGCATGCCCTCGTCGCTGCAGGCCGCCGACTATTCCGCCGCGCTGCAATACCTGCGCGCCGTCAAGGCCACCGGCACCGACGACGCCGACAAGGTGCTGGCCTATCTGCGCGCCAACAAGCTCAACGACCTGTACCTGAAGGACGGCGTGGTGCGCCCGGACGGCCGCGTGGTCCACGACATGTACCTGCTGCAGGTCAAGACGCCGGAACAGTCCAAGGAACCCTGGGACTACTTCAACGTGGTGCAGACCATCGACGGCAACGAGGCCTTCACCAAGCAATCGGAAAGCCGCTGCGCGCTGTGGAAATAAGCCGCGCCCGACACTCAAGAGACCAGCCATGGCAAAACGCAAAGTGATCGTGACCATCGCCCCCACCGGGGGCATGGCCTTCAAGAGCCAGAACCCCCACCTGCCCACCCAGCCGGCCGAAATCGCCGAGGACGTCTACCGCTGCTACAACGCCGGCGCCAGCGTGGTCGCGCTGCACGCGCGCCGGCCCGACGACCAGGCCACCTGCGACGCGGCCATCTACCGCGACATGAACCAGCGCATCCGCGAGCGCTGCGACATCGTGCTGAACAACTCCACCGGCGGCGGCGTGCACGGCGACATGATCCGCGAGACCTCGCCCGGCAACTGGGAAATCGCCTGGGAGGAACGGCTCAAGGGCATGGACGCCGGCGCCGAGATGTGCACGCTGGACGCCACCACGCTGAACCTGGCCTTCGGCGACCGCGAATACCTGATGAACACGCCGTTGAGCAAGGCGCGCGAGCTGGCCGTCGGCATGAAGGCGCGCGGCATCAAGCCCGAGTGGGAGGTGTTCAGCCCCACCCACATCATCCAGGACGCCACCACGCTGATCGACGAAGGGCTGGACGATGGCCCGCCCTTCATCAACCTGGTCATGAACGTGCACCGCAACTTCCAGAACGCCATGCCCTTCTCGCCGCGCCACCTGCAGATGATGGTGGACCTGCTGCCCAAGAACAGCGTGTTCTGCGTCAGCGGCATCGGCCCGTCGCAGCTGGAGGCCAACATCAGCGCGCTGCTGCTGGGCGGCCACGCCCGCGTCGGCCTGGAAGACAACCTGTACTACCGCCACGGCGAACTGGCCACCAATGTGCAGCTGACCGAGCGCATCGTGCGCATCATCCGCGAACTGGACATGGAGCCGGCCACGCCGGCGGAAGCGCGCCAGATCATGGGCCTGCCGCGCACGGACGGCCCCAGGCCCGAGTTCGCCGTTTGAGCGCGCCCCCGCCACACGCAACCTGAGATTCCCATGAGCCTATCCCTGCAAGACAAGCACATCCTCGTCACCGCCGGCGCCAACGGCATCGGCCTGGCGATCGTGCGCAAGTTCCTGGCGTCCGGCGCCCGCGTGCATGCCTGCGACGTGGACGCCGACGCCTGCCGCGCCCTGGCCGGCAGCCATCCGAACCTGAGCGTGAGCGTGGCGGACGTGTCGTCCGAAGCGCAGGTGCTGGACCTGTACCGCGACCTGGCCGAAAGATGGGGCCGGCTCGACGCGCTGGTCAACAACGCCGGCGTGGCCGGCCCCACCAGCCGGCTGGAGGACACCACGCTGGACGCCTGGCGCCAGACGCTGGAAGTCAACCTGACCGGCACCTTCCTGTGCGCGCGCGGCGCGGTGCCGCTGCTGCGCGCGGCCGGCGGCGGCGCCATCATCAACATCTCGTCGGTGGCGGGCCGGCTCGGCTTCTCGCTGCGCACGCCGTACAGCGCCAGCAAGTTCGGGCTGGCCGGCCTGACGCAGACCTGGGCCATGGAGCTGGGCCCGTCCAATATCCGCGTCAATTCCGTGCTGCCGGGCGTGGTGGCCGGCGAACGGGTCGAGCGCGTCATCGCCGCGCGCGCCGCCGCCGGCGGCGTCAGCAACGACGCGATGCGGGCGCAGCTGGTCTCCAGCGTGTCGCTGCGCCGCATGACGCAGCCGGAGGACGTGGCCAACCAGGTCGCCTTCCTGTGCTCGGACGAAGGCGCGATGATCAGCGGCCAGAGCATCTCGGTCTGCGGCAACGTGGAGCACCTGGGCTAGCGGCGGTCCCGCAGATACGCCCGCAAGAAATCCCCCCTGGCCGCCCGGGACGACGCATCGAAGCCCTGCCCGGCGCCGGCAACGCGCCCCGGTGCGTCAGAACCGCCAGCGCAGGTCCAGCGAGCCCGTGTGCTGGCGGCTGCCGCCGCCGAACTCGCCGGCGTAGCTCAAGCCCGCCGTCAGATTACGGACCACCACCAGGTCCGCCCCCAGCTCCACCCGCGCCGCGTCGCGCGCGATCGGCGTGCCCGCCACGCTGAATGCCGGCCCCTGGTCGAAGGCCAGCGTGGCCGAGTGCTTCAGGCCGCCATAAGCGTGACGCCAGCCCAGCATGCCACGCAACGCGATGGCCGTGCCATCGGGCTGCCACTGGCCGCGCACGCCTGCCAGGCTGGTGGTCAGGCGCTGCTTCTGCGCCTGGCCCGACAGCGCCGCCGAGCCCCCCGATTCATTGAAGCCGCGCACGCGCAGATCGCTCCAGGCCAGGCCCGCGAAAGGCTCGACCACCACCGCATCGCCCAGCTTCATCGCATAGCCGGTCTCGGCGAAGAGCTGCGTGGTGCTGGCGTGATAGCCGGCGGTCAGCTTCTGGTCCAGGCTGCCGTAGCGCACTTGCCGGCGCGAATCGATGTCGTGCCAGCTGTAGGCGCCGCCGAACGTGACATTCAGCGTGCCCGCGCCCAGCGCGTAGCCCTTGCCGCCGTAAAGCGTGGCCGTGTAGCTGCCGATCTTGGCGCTGGCGGCGCGGTCCTGCGCGCTCAGGCGCGCATCGGTGTAGCCGAACGCGCCGCCCAGGCGCCAGCCGCCGCCCACGGCGGCGTCGCCGCCGATCGTCAGGCTGGTGCTGCTCTGACTCAACCTGGGCGCGTTGCCGTCGCTGGCCAGCCGCCGCCAGTCGCCGCTCAGCTGCGCCCACATGGGCGAAGTCGCGGCGCGCGGCAGCGCCGCCGAGGAGGCCGGCGCATCGCTCAGGCCCGCCGCCGCCGTGGGCGCGCCCGCGGCCAGCGGCGCGGACAGATTGCCGCGCAGCGCGGCCAGCCCGTTCCGCGACGCCGGCGCCAGGCTGGGCGCGGCCAGCGCCGAGGTCACGCCGGCATGCATATCGCCGGACAGCTGGGTCAGCGCCTGGCGGGCGCCGTCGGCGTCGGTGCTCAGCATGAACGCGCGCCAGACCTCGTGGGTTTGCGGCAAGGCGTCGATGCTCGCCGCCACGGCCGCCTGATTGCCGGTGCTGGCGGGACTGCCGGCTTGCTTGCTGTTGCGCGCCAGGTTGAGCGTGACGTCGTTGCCGTCGCCGCCCGCGCTGTTGACGCTGGCATCCAGGAACAGCAGCGGATTGCGCACGCTGGCGAAACTGCCCTCGACCGCGCCGGCGCCCTGCTTGGAGATCAGCACATAGGGCCCCGCCTGCGGCTGCCAGGCCGCCGCGTCGTCGGGCGACAGGCGCAGGTCCAGCGTCGCGCCGCCGATATCGACCCGGCCCGCCACGTCCAGGCGGCTCTGCGCCGCCGGCGTGGCGGTGACCAGCAAGGTGCCGCGATTCACGTAGTCGCCCGCGATCGCCTGCGCGCCGATCGGATTGCCGGGCGCGTGCGTGGCGCCGGCGTCGATGCTGGCCGAGCCCAGCTGGCCGGCGCCGCTCAGGGTCGTGCCGGCCTGCGCGCGCAGGCTGCCGCCCAGCTTCGCGCCGTCGGCCAGCCGCAGCCCGCCGCCGCTGATGACGGTGCTGCCCGTGTAGGCGCTGCTGTCGGCATTCAGCGTGAGCGTGCCGCCGCCGGTCTTGATCAGCGCGCCCGCGCCCGAATAGCGGCTGGCGTTGGCGGCGTCGCCGGCCTGGTCCAGGGTCAGCGAGGCGCCGCTGGCGATGGCCGCGTTGCCCGCCATCCGCTCGGCCGACATGACCAGGCCGCCGGCCTCGACGGACCAGTCCAGCGCGGACATGCCGCCCAGCGTGAGCGTGCCCGCGCCGCGCTTGACCATCAGGCCGCGCGCGCCGTCCAGCGCGCCGATGTCGCCGCCATAGCGCGCATCGGCGGCCTGTTCGAACACCACCGTACCCCCATTGCCGATGCCGCCCGAGATCGAAGCGGCATCGCCGATCAGCGTGCCGGCGCGCACCAGGGTGCCGCCATAGGCGTTGCCCGCGCCGGCCAGCCGCAACGTGCCGGCGCCGGTCTTGAGCAGGCTGCCCGGACCGGACAGCCGGCCGCTCATCGCCAGCGTCGTGCCGGCCGCGACGTCGATTCCGGCGGTCTGCGACAGCGTCGCCGACCGGCTGGTGGCGAAGTCCGCCGTCGTCGCCAGCGAGCCGCCATTGAAGAGCAATGCGCCTGATGCCGCGCCCAGATTTGCATCGCGCGACACCTGCAAGGCGCCGGCGCGCAGCTCGGTGCCGCCGCCATAGCTGTTGTCGCCCGCCAGCGTCACGGTGCCCGCGCTGATCTGCCGCAAGCCGCCGGCGCCGGAGATATTGCCCGCGAGCGTAAGCGCGCCGGCGCGGTTCAGGACCAGCGTGCCGTCGTTGACCACGTCGCCCAGGATCGAGCCAGTCAGGCCGCCGTCGCCGATCTGCAAGACGCCGGCCGTGTTGCGGGTGCCGCCGGTGTAGCGGTTGTCGCCGGTCAGCACCAGCGTGCCGGCGCCCGCCTTGGTCAGCGTCTTGCCGTTCCAGGCGCTGCCCGCCGTGACGCTCTGGTCGGTCAGCCCGACGCCGACGGTGAACAGGCCGTCCACGGTGAAGCTGCCATGCGCCAGGTTACTGGCCGCCGTCCAGCTCAGGTCGTAGGCGACCCGGTACGCCTTGCCGTCCGGTGATTTTCTGGTGTTGACGGTCAGATAGTCCGCGGGACCGGCGACGCCGCCCACCGAAATGGCGCCGAAGTCGCCGTCGATCCGGTCGCCCGAGGCGATCAGCGTCCGAGGCGAGCCATCCAGGCTGGCGATGCCGGAGAGGTTGAGCGCGACGTTGTTGCCGATCTTCAGCTCGCCGGCCCGCAAGGCCGGATCCTGCGCGTGGGCCGCGAGCGAGAGCCTGGCGCCGTCGGCCAGCGTCAGGCGCCCGTCGATCCTGAGCCGCGTGCCGTCATCCACCGCCAGTTCGCCCGCGTGGACCGTGGCGCTGCCCGGCAGCCAGGCGGAGCCGCTATTGCCGCCCTTGCCAAAGCGCAGGCTGCCGCCGTACACCTCGGTGTCGCCGAAATAGGAGGTCGTACCCGTCAGCGTCAGCGTCCCTGCGCCGCGCTTGATCAGGCCGCCCGAGCCGACAATCAAGCCGTTGAACGTCGTGTTCGCCGCCTGATCGACGGTGAGCGAGGCGCCGGTCAGCGAGACGAGGCCCGTGCTCCCGCCGAACTGGCCCATCGTCAGCGCCTTGCCGTTCAGGTCCAGCGCGCCGGCATTATTGATGAGATAGCTGCCGTTGGCGACGAAACTGCCGTTGGCGCCCGCCCGCAGCACGCCTTCTTCGACGATGGTCGGTCCTTGATAGCTGCTTGGCGCGTCCAGTATCAGCGTGCCCATGCCGGTCTTGGTAAGACCACCCGAACCCGACAGGCCGGCAACGGCGGTGGCGCTATAAGGCCGGTTGATGTCGATGGTCAGGCCGTTCGCCTCCAGCTGGATGTCGCCGGCCTTGAGACCGGCGAACAGGTTGGGTTGGTCGCCGGTCAGGCGCAGCAGGCCGCCATCGACGATGACGGAGCCGGCGCCCGTGGCAAGCTTGGCGACCTGTCCCGTCTCGATCACGGCGCCGGCGCCGATGCGCAACACACCCACGCCAACCGATCCTGGATAGGCGGGATTACCGCCGACCATGATCGCGCCAGCCTTGACCCGGCTCTGGCTCATGACTGCCAGTTCGCCGTTGCCGCCAGCGATGCCCAACACGATCGCGTTCGCGCCCGCGTCCCACTCCGAATCCGCCCCGCTCAGGCTCACGCGGCCGAACTCGCCCGACATGCTGACGCCGAACCCGACATTCGCCTCATTGGTCAGCAGCCGCGCGCCTTGCTCGACACGCAGCTCACCGCCCTGGAACGGGCCCACATCAAGGCGATTGCCGCCGGCCTGCGCGTCCCAGACAGTCAGGCGGCCACGCATGACGACCGTGGCGCTTCCCGCCGGGTGGTTCCCTTTGCCGATGAGGCCGCCGTTGCTGGTCAGCCGCCCGCCGTCATCGATGCTCAGCGAAGCGCCGGAGCCACCCATGCCCAAGGTCAGCTGCCCCGTTCCCGCATTCCATGCGGCATCCTGCCCGCTGATCGTCACCTCACCGGATGCGCCCGACGAGGCTGGCCCGATCGTCCCGCCCGTGCTCTTCACCTTGCCGCCATTCAGGACTTTCAGCGTCCCGCTGCCCTCGAAGCCCACGACTACCGAGGCCGATCCCGCATCCCATTCGGCGTCTTTTCCGCTGACCGTTACCAAACCTGTTGCGCCGGTCGCGCCGCCACCGATTGTCCCCAGATTGCTCATCACCTTGCCGCCATCTTTGATGATCAGCGTGCCTGGCCCTCCGTAGCCCACCATCAGGCTGCCGCTGCCCAGGCTCCATCTGGCGTTGCCTCCCGCCACGGTCACCGAGCCCGACGAACCGGCTACGGCGCCGAGCATGGCCATGCTGCTGGTCACGACGCCGCCCTGCTCGATGTTGAGCGCGCCAGCGCCAGATCTGCCCACGATCAACGTACCGCTCCCCATATCCCACGCCGCGTCCTGCACCGTCACCGTGCCGGACGAGGACGGGTCATGGCCGATCACCGCGCCAGTGCTGCGTACCTTGCCCCCCGCCTTGATGGTCAAGATCCCCGCCCCGTTTTGGCCTACCAACAGCATGCCGCCGTCCAGATCCCATTCGGACCTCTGGTCCGCCACGGTCGCCGTGCTGGGCATGCTCCCTTTCACCCCGATGTTGCCGCCCACGCTCTTGACGCTGCCGCCCTGCGTGATCGTCAACTCGCCCTTGCCGGCAAGGCCCACGTTGATGGGTTTGGCGCCCGTGTCCCACTTCGCGTCCGCCCCGGTGACGGTTACCGATGCCTGCGTGCCCGCGTCCCGCGCCAGATTGCCCTCGCCGCCCGCCAGCGTGACACCTGACCCGATGGCCAGCGTGCCCTCCAATACATCGGTGCTGCCGGCATAGCTGTTCACGCCGCCGAGCGTCAGCTTGCCCGAACCGGCCTTGGTCAGTCCGCCTCCTCCCTGCAAGCCGATGGCAAGGCCGACATCATGCGTTTGCGTGTCGATGGTCAAGCCGCCGGTATCGATCGAAACCGATCCTTGCTTGAACCCCATGAACAGGTTCGACTGATCGCCCGTCAAGCGCAGGATCGCATCATTGAAGGTGGCCGATGCGCGCGCGCCATCGCCGGCCTCGATCTGCCCCGTCTCGACGATGCTCCCGCCCGACGCCATCAGTCCCGCGGAAGGGTTGGTCTCGTTGGGCAATGGTGGCGCGAGCAGCTGGTCGGCCAGACGGATCGAACCCGCCGCCACCTTGCCCTTGCTGTCCATCAACAGATAGGCGCTGCCATATTCGCCCAGCAGGATCCGCCCGGCGCCCACGTTCCACTCCGACGCCTGGCCCACCACCACCGTGCCCGATGCCTTCGCCTGACGCCCCAGGTAGGCGGCTCCGCTCGTCAGTTTGGAGCCGTTGAGGAGTACCACCATGCCACTCCAGGCCTCTCCCACCACCAGGGGACCATTGCCCGCGCGCCACTCCGCCTTGTCGAGGTCCACCCTGCCCGAGGAGTCCTCCACCGTTCCAAGCCGCCCGCCATTGCTCTTGACCAGCGCGCCGTTCTTGATGTCCAGCGAGCCGGAGTCCCCCGCGACGCGGCCCACCTCCAACGCCGCGGATCCATAGTCCCAGGTCGCCACATCCTGGAATGCCGGCACGTTGACCTGGCCGATACCCCCTCCCGACTCGATCGACGGCGCCTGGGCCCGGCTCACGTTCAACAACGCGGAAACGGCCAGCAACGCAACTAGCGCCGCCGGCCGCAAACAGCCTTGACCCGACAGCGCGCCTCGCCGAACAGCGCCCGCACGAGCGCGCCGGACGCCGCCCCCCGGACCACGCCCGCGCGCGATTTCGGATACGACGATCCACGCCCCCGAGACACGGTGGCGGACGAGCTTGTAGATGCGGTTCATGTCTGGGCTTCCTGGAAGCGTGCCCACAACGCGATGACGCACGCCAGTGGCCGGAAGGCGAGACGTGGCGGGCCGCGAGCCGGGTTGCGCGGCGGACACTAGAAGGGATTTTTTCCAGAGCTTAGCGATGCGCCCGAACGGGCGCATCGGACTTTAGTCGTAGGGCCGCGCGGCCAGGCCGGCGGCCCGCGAGACGCTACGCGGCCGCGCCTTCGACCTCGTAACGGACCTCATGCGCCTCGCTGGGAACCGGCAGTTCCCAGCGGTGCAGCATGCCCAGCAGCGCCTTGTTGCTCAGCGTGGTGTCGCGCTTGCCATTGCGCCGCAGCAGCTCGTCGCGCGGCTGTTCCAGGTACACGATCTGGACCTCGGCGCCGTAGGCGTAGCACAGGTCCAGCGCCTTGGAGCGCATCTGCCGGCTCAGGTGCGTGGCGTTCCACACGAAGGGCCGGGCCTCGCGCAGCAGCGCCTTCGCCATGTCCGTCGCGTGATGCGCCGCCTTGCCGTCGTTCTCGCCGTGCTTCAGGCCCAGCGCCTCGCGCGCGTCGTCATAGGACACCACGGGCAGGCCCTGGCGCTGCTCGCGCACCCAGGAGTCCTTGCCCGATGCCGGCAGGCCGCACATCAGCGTCACCTTCGAGCCTGGCGTCTGGAACAGCGGATAGTCCGGATGCACGTCGGCGCCACGGAAATAGCTCAGCCGCGTATGCGCGTCGGCGAAGGCCTTGGGCGCGCCGTAGCAGCCCTCTTCCCGCGCCAGCTCGCGGAACAGCTCGATGCTGTCCAGCACGCGCGCCTGGTCGGCGCAGATGCGGCCGCGCATGTCGGCCTCGGCCAGCGCCGCCAGCAGGCGGATGTCCAGCTGCCACGACAGCTCGTGCACCGTCCAGGCCGGCGACACCGGACGGCGCGCGTCCTCCAGGCAGTAGAACGGCACCTGGTGCACCGCGATCAGCCGGCACACGGCCTCGCGCAAGACGAAGGGCGCGCCGGCCTCCCACAGCAGGATGCGCGCGTCGACCGCGCCCTTGCGCGAATGGCCCGGCTGGCCGATGCGGCCCGTCACCGGATCCACCACCGTGGTGCGATGCTTGGCCACGTCGTGCAGCAGCGCGGCGAAGAACAGCACGCCGCGCTCGTCCGGCGTCGCCGCCAGATAGTCGGCCGATTGCAGCAAGGCATCCATCACCATGCAGGTATGCGTCCACACATCGCCCTCGCCGTGATAGCGCGGCTCCTGCGGCGTGGCCTTGGCCAGTTCCAGCACGGGGAAGGCTTCCAGGCAGCGCGCGTGATCCGGCGCCTGGCCGGGGGCAGGCACGAGCGCCTGCATTTGATTCCAATTCATGTCGGTTCTCCCGATTCGTTTATTTTGCCCGCCCGCCGCGCTCACTTGCGCGGTCTGGCGATGGCGTCCAGCGCGTCCAGCCCGAGCGTCGTGCGCAGTCCCAGCGATTCCCAGGTCACGCAAGGACGCTCGGCGTAGATGTCCACGCCCGGCGCCAGCCCGTTCGGCACGATGGGACGACTCGCATGATGCGAGCCGCTGTCCAGGATGGTCTGCACGAAGTCGCGGCGCACGAACTTGTAGCGGGCCAGCACCTGGCGATCGTCCTCGATCTTGAGGTACAGACCCTCCGACAGGTCCGCGCCGTCGGTCTGGCGCCAGCACAGGTCCCAGTCCAGCCCCTCGCGCGCCACGGCTTGCCGAAGGCTGTCCTTCCAGCCCGCGCTCTTGCCCAGCGACCAGCGCAGCAAGGCGCGCAGCTGCGCGGGCCGCGCCGGCATCGGACCGGCGTACAGCACCGGCACCGACAGCACGGGCGAACCGCCCAGCAGCGCGTGGCGGCGCGGCGTCGACAGGAACACGCCCTCGCGCCGGTCATAGACGTCGAACTCATGGAAATGGTGCGGCAGGCAGTCGTAGAACACCGAATGCTTGCTGTACGTCCACTCGCCATACATGACATAGCGGTCTTCGAGCGCGTGCAGCAGCCGCGCCTCGTGCGCGGCGGCCCATTGTTTGAACAGGTTGAACTGCCGTTCGCGGCCGCCGCCCGTCAGGTAGTGGCCGCGAGACTGCAACAGCAGGTCGGCGGCGCCGCTGAACGACAGGCCGGTATTGGCGCCGTCGAGCTTTTCCTCGATGACGACATGGCGGCCAGCCAGCGAGGCCAGCGGCGCCTGGTCGGCGGCGCTGTCGCCGGGCTGCAGCCGCGAGCCTTCGAGATGCGGCGTGCGCGGGTACTTCAGGATGGAATGGATATCGTCGTGATGCATGATTCGTCGCCCGCCGCGTTATTGGCGCGCAAGGGCCTGGGACCAGGAATGGGCCGACGAACGATGCGGGCGCGTGTCAGGTCGCTGTCCCGCCTGAAAGCAGCAGGAAACAGAGTCGCGAGGAAAAGGAGGCGGGTGTCGGGTTCCGCGCGCGGCCTCATGGCAGGCTGGGGGAACGCAGGCAGTGCCGCAGCCCATGCAGGCGCAGACCGCGCCGGATCGAGCTGCTTGCGGCAGTCGTCGGCGATTAGCGGATGACGAAAGTGCGGGACACGTGTGGCTCCAGGGAAAACACGCTTGATGGAGAGAGCGCGAATTCTAGCGCGCGCTCATGAACGCGGGCAACACGTCGGGCACGAAACGTCGCGCATTGCCAACGCATGCGCGTCATGGCGCGTCTGGAATAATGATGGCCGGCCGGCGGCCCGCTCGCGCCGCGCGCCCTTTCCTTCGCGTTGTTTTCCCAGGAGTCCCCATGCTCAGTCACTACCCCCGGTATCGCGCCGTTGCCGCGCAAGGTCTCGCGCACAAGCTGGGCGGCCTGCCCTGGGGCCTGCCCGTCGCGCGCTGGCCGGTGTGCGCGGAATGCGGCCGGCCCATGAGCCATCTGCTGCAGGCGCCCGGGCCGGCGGCGGACGAGGCCTCGCCCGCGCTGCCCTTGCGCGCCGACGAAGTGCTGTACGCGTTCAAGTGCGAGTGGGACAGCATCTGCAGCTTCTGGGAAGAGGATGGCGGCGCCAACGCGGTCTTCACCGTGCCGCGCGCGGAACTGGGAGACGGTCCGACCGCGCCGCCCGCGCATGCCGAGGACGGCGCGCCCGAGATCCTGCCGGAACTCGTCGCGGCCGACTGGCGCATCGCGGACGATGGCGCGCCCGCCGAGCTGGAGTCCGCGTTCTACGACTACGGCTTGCACGACGGCCTGCCGGAGGAGATCGCGCACCCGCATGACTGGGCCTCGGAATGGCGCACGAAGTTCGGCGGCGTGCCGTACTGGACCGCCAACGGCGCGCAGGGCGTGCCCGCCGGAAGGCTGCTGCTGCAGATCGACAACTGGGTGCAGCTGGAAGACGGCGGCAGCGCGGAAGTGGCGAACTTCTGCTCGGACGGCACGGCGTACATCTTCGTCGACCGCTCGCGGGAAGCGCCGGTCTACACGATGATCATCAACCGCTGAGCGGCAGGCGACGGCGCGCTTGAAACCCTAGCGCGCGCCCCATTGCTGCGACGCATGCGCCAGCACCAGCTCGGTGGTGCGGCGCAGATGCCCGGCCAGCAGGTCCGAGGCGCGGGCCGCGTCGCGCGCCAGCGTGGCGTCCAGCAGCTCGCGGTGTTCCCGCGCCACGTCGCGTTCGGGCTCCGGCGCGGCCCCGGACGCGCCCGCCACCGACAGATGCCGGTAGCGCGCCGTCTGGTCGCGCAGCAGCTCGGCGATGGCGATCAGTGAATTCGAGCCGCTGCCGCTGATCAGCGCGGAATGGAAGGCCGCATGCGCCTGTTCCCAATCCGGATTCAGGCCCGCGCCGTCCGGCAGCCGCATCGCCACCCGGCCCAGCCGGTAGTGCGCGCCGGCCAGGCGCTCTTCCCAGTCCAGCCCGCCCTGCGCGATGGCGCGGCGCAGCGCCTCGCACTCCACATGGATGCGCGTGTCGGTGATGTCGGTGAGCTCGGCCGCCGATACGTCGGCCACGCGAAAGCCGCGCTGGTCCTCGGCCACGACGAAACCGCTGGTGGCCAGCCGCGACAGGGCTTCGCGCAGGGGGATCGCCCCGCTGTCGTAGCGCTCGCACAGTTCCTTGATGCGCAGCCGCCCGCCCGGCGGCAGATGCCCCGAGATGATGTCGGCGCGGATGTCGTTCGCCAGCGCGGACGCGGCGGTGCGGAAGGAAGGCGGGGCGGAAAGCATGCGTGACGATAGCCGTGCCAGCTATGAAATTCAATCTGTGCAGGGAAAACCAGAATATATATATTTTTAACAAATACATATTATTTTGGCTGCCACGCAGACCCTGGAGATCCCGTGAAACTGGCTACCGTCCAAATCGATGGCGCGCCCTGCGCCGCCGCCCTGCAACAAGACCGCCTGGCCCTGCTGGCCGCCCCCGGGACCGACCTGGGCGCGCTGCTGCGCCAGGGGCTCGGACTGGCCGACTTCCAGCGCCTGGCCGCCGGCGCCACGGTCCACGTCGATCCGAACCAGGCCGTATTCCTGTCGCCGTCGATCGAGCCGCCCAAGATCCTGTGCGTGGGCCTGAACTACGCCGACCACACCAAGGAAAGCCCTTACGAACAGCCCGACTACCCGACGCTGTTCCTGCGCGTGGCGACCAGCCTGGGCGCCCACAACGCCATCGTCCACCGCCCCGCCGTCAGCGACTCGCTGGACTTCGAGGGCGAGATGGTGGTGGTGCTGGGCAAGGGCGGACGCGACATTCCCAAGGACCGCGCGCTGGAACATGTGTTCGGCTACGCCGCCGGCAACGAGATCTCGGTGCGCGAGTACCAGTTCAAGTCGCCGCAATGGACGGTCGGCAAGAACTTCGACGGCACCGGCACCTGGGGCCCCTACGTGGTCACGGCCGACGAGCTGCCGCCGGGCGGGCGCGGGCTGCGCCTGGAGACCCGGCTGAACGGCGCCACCGTGCAGTCGGCCAGCACCACGGACATGCTGTTCGACGTGGCCACGGTGATCTCCACCGTCAGCCAGGCCATCACGCTGCAGGCCGGCGACATCATCTTCTCCGGCACGCCGGCCGGCGTGGGCTTCGGCCGCACGCCCAAGCTCTACATGAAGGCCGGCGACACGGTCGAGGTCGAGATCGAGCGCATCGGCCTGCTGCGCAATCACATCCTGGACCAGCCGAAGGCCGGCTGAGCGATCCAGCAAGCGCCGGGCCGGTTGCCGGCCAGGGCGCAGAATAGCGATGCCGGCGCTTGTCTGGCGCCGGCCCGCAATGGAGACAGCATGAATTCTGGCGCGTCTATCCTGACCACACCGCTGCTTGCCGTGCATTCGGTGGACGAGTTCGTGTTCAGCGTCCCCGACCTGGAAGCCGCGCGGCATTTCTATGTGAGCTTCGGCCTGGACGTGCGCGACGAGGACGGCGGCCTGGCGCTGTACGCCTTCGGCCATCCGCAGCGCTGGGGCCGCATCCGGCAGGCGGCGGGACGCAAGCGGCTGTCGTGGATCAGCCTGGGCATCCACGCCGGGGACGCGCCGCGCTTCGCCGAACGCCTGGAACAGCTGGGCATCGCGCGCATCGCCGCGCCCGCCGGCGCGGACGAGGGCGGCATCTGGATCGCCGGTCCCGACGGCCTGCCGCTACAGCTGCGCGCCGCGCCCAAGTCCTCGCCCTGCGCGCCGGCGCCGCAGACGCCGCCGCAGCCCTGCGCCAATGCCGGCCGCGCCCCCGCCCGCAGCCGCGCGCCGCGCGTGCGGCCGCTGTACCTGTCGCACATCCTGCTGTTCAGCGCCGACGTGACGCGGGCCACGCGCTTCTATGTGGACGTGCTCGGCCTGCGCGTGTCGGACACGTCCGGCGACGTGATCGCCTTTCTGCACAGCCCGCATGGCAGCGACCATCACCTGATCGCGCTGGCGAAGTCCGGCGGACTGGGCCTGCACCACACCAGCTGGTGCGTGGCCTCGCTGGACGACGTGGGCCTGGGCATGGAACAGATGGGCGCGGCGGGCCATGGCGAGGGCTGGGGCGTCGGCCGCCATGTGCTGGGCTCCAACTACTTCCGCTATGTGCGCGACCCCTGGGGCAGCTACGCCGAGTATTCCTACGACATCGATTTCATCGCGCCCGGCGCGCGATGGCCCGCGGCCGACCATCCGCCCGAGGACGCGCTGTACGTCTGGGGGCCTGCCCTGCCCGCTGACTTCATCACGAACCACGAACAGGACGGCTGAGCGGCGGGCGTTCTAGGCCGACAGGCAGCGGCGCTGGCGGGAACCCGCTCCCGCCCTCAGCGCCTGCGGCGCCCCCAGCGTCTGGCGCGCGCGCCGCACCTCGCCCATGACGCTGTCCACGGTGATGCCGTAGCGCAGCGCCACTTCGCGCGGCGACAGGTCTTCCACGCTGCGGGCCAGCAGGATGGCCTGGCGGCGGCTGGGCAGCGCCTGCAGCGCCCGCATGCAGGACAGCAGCTCCGAGCGCGCCTCGGCCACCTCCGCCGGACCCGGCGCGTCATCGGCCAGCAGGCCGGCGTCATCGCCGTCCTGGCCGACTTCGCGCCAGCCCTGGCGCAGGCCGTCCACGGCCAGGTTGCAGGCCATGCGGAATACGTAGGCGCCGGGATTGCGCACCTCGGCCGCCTGGCTGGTGGCCAGGCGCAGCCAGACATCGTGCAGGCTGTCGCCGGCCAGATCCTCGCTGCCCAGGTAGGCCACCAGCCGGCAACGCAGGTCGTCGTAGTGGCTGGCGATGAAATGCTGCAGCGCCGTCGGCTCGCCCGCGCCGGCGGCGCCCGCCCGGATTTCCACCGGGCGGGCCTCGGTGATGGCGGCCATGGTCAAGGCTGCCAGTTGCGCCGCTCGGCCGGCGTCAGCGCGGCCTGCTGCACCGGTGTCAGCTGGCCGTCGCCGACCATCTGGAACACGCTGTCGGCCCGATAGATCGGCGCCTGCTTGCCGGCGTCGACGCTGGGGCTGGCCGGCGCGCGGCCGGCCGGAAGCTGCTCGTCGCCATAGCCCAGGATCTGCACCGAGATGATCGACGGCAGATTCTGGCGCGAGGCGGCGCGGTCGCGCTGCATCACGTCCTGCGCCGCCGCCGTGGCTGTGGAGGCCGCCGCGCTGGCGCTGGACAGGGCGCCGGTGTTGACCGAGGCCGTCACCGGGATGCCCTTGCTCTCGCCCTGCACCTGGATGTTGGCCGCGTTCACCACATGCAGCGCCGCGATGTTGACGTTGCCCGACACCCGGATGCCGGCCTCGCCGGCGTCGATGGTGCCCAGCGGCGCGATCAGGTCCACGTCGCCCGCCGGCACCTCGGGAATCGGCGCCAGCGTGCCGATGCCGGCGCCGGTGGACGGCACGGTGGGCGACAGCGTCACGTTGCCGAAGGCGTCGTAGACACGGCGCGGCGGCGTGTACAGCACCGTGGTCTTGGCGCCGCGCCCGGCGTTGATGTCGCCGTTCGCCGACCAGGCCTGGATGTGGCCGCCAAACGTGGTCATGATGCGGCTCTGGCCCAGCAGCACGCTGCCCTGCGAATAGAGCTGGATGTTGCCCTGGCCCTGCGTCACCACGCCGGCGCTGGCCGGCGGGGCCACGCCTTCCACGCCCAGCACCTGCTGGCCGCCCGGCGTCATCAGCTGGATGTTGCCGCCGAAACTGCTGCGCAGTCCCGCGCCGCCGTACATCGTGAAGCTGCCCTCGTAGCGGATCGGACCGCCGGCGGCATCGCTCTCGGGGAACAGCGCCGCGATGGCGCGGCGTCCGCGCAGGTAGCTGCCGAAGCGCGGGCCGCCTTCCTCGTTGTACTCGCGGCCGCCTTCCTTCAGCTCGGCGAAGAACAGCTGGCGCGCGTAGATGCCGCGCTCCGCCGGCGCCAGCGCCGCGAAGGCCGCGGCCGCGCCGTCCTGGCCGCCCTCGTAGCCGTGCTGCTTGCGCAGCCAGTTCACCAGGTGCAGCTCGCTTTCCTGGCGATAGTCCTGCGACAGATCACGGCGCTTGCGCGAGGTGTCGGCGGCCGCCTGGGCGTCCACCTTCGCCTGCTGCCGCGCCAGCTCGCCCTGCGCGCCCTGCTCGTCGCCCTGATAGCCGAAGTGCAGGCGCAGCCAGTCCGCCAGCTTCATTTCGCCGCCGTAGGACCGCACCACGCGATCCGGATTGGCGCCCAGCGTTTCGCCGGCGGCCAGCGCGCGGGTCGGATCCAGATAGCGCGCCAGCAGGCCCGCGTAGTCCGGCCCCGCCGCGCCCACGCCGGCCAGCACGGCAATGTCCGCGCCGAGCCGGTTGTCGCCGCGCACGATGGCGCCCAGGCTGCGCACGCTGGCCGCGTCGTCCTGGCGCACCTGGCGCGCCGCCTGCATCAGCAGCGTGCCGGGGCCCGCCACCTGCGCATTGGCGTAGATAATGTCGCGGCCGGCCTCGATCAGCGACAGATCGCGCGCATTGTTGTGCAGCGCGGTGACATCCAGGCGCATGATGTCGCGGCCCGCCCGCACCGATACCGGCACGGCGGCCTCGTACCAGGTGTCCGTGCTGCGGCTGGTCCCGCGCATGTCGACCACCGCGCCGCTCTTCAGGCCGAGGATGTCACCCGTGACCGCGTAGAACCTGGCGACGGTGTCATCGCCCGCGTGCAGCGCGCGGTTCGTGGGCGAGGCCGGCCCGAAGACGAACAGCGGCTTGTTGTACCCCAGCGACCCAGGCTGCACGCCATCCTTGCTGGTATTGGTCAGGATGGGATTGCCGTTCGAGACATCGAAGGCGCTGAAGGCCGGACGCCAGGGCGTGGGCAGCGGCGCATCGGCCGCCGACATCGACACGGCATGGGCGCCATTGGCCAGGATGGAGCGGCCCGCCAGCATCTCGAGCTGGCCGCCCGCGGACGGCGCCAGCAGCAGCACCGGGTTGTCGTAGCCCGCGGCATTGTCGGCCAGCACGATGTTGCCGTCGGCCGCCACGGCGCGCACGATGGACGGATACACGAAATAGCGGCGGCCGTCCGCCGACACCCGCGTGACATCGGAAGACAGTTCTTCTCCCAGGAACCGGCTGTTGCTGACGGTCATCGGGGTGAGGTTGCCGCCGGCCGAGAACAGATTGATCGCGGTGGACGGCGTCCACAGCGTGAACCAGCCGTTGCCGCCGCCAACGACCGGATCCGCCGCGCCGATCATCTGGTAGGGACTGGAATTGACCTGCGTGACGCGGCCAGGGTCGCTGACGCCGCCCAGCACCAGGTCGGCGCGCGTGTCGATCCAGGCCACGGCGTCGCCCAGCACCAGGCGCGGCCCGCCCATGACCCGGCCCCCGGCCACGGCATAGGGATCCGGAGCGCGCAATCCCGAGCCGTCGCCGTAGCGCAGGTCCATGCCGCCCATCTGCCCGGCCGACAGGCTGATCCGGCCACGCAGGTTGCCGAGCACGCCGTTCAGGTCCAGGTTGTCGGAGCCGCCCGTGTGCGACGGCCCGATCGCCTGCAGCTGGGTGGCGCTCAGCGTGGGATTCAGGCTGCCGCCGATGCGCAGGTCCAGATCGCCGCCGCCGGTCAGCACCAGGTTGCCATCCAGCAGGCGACCAGTGCTGGCGACCACCGCGGTCAGCCCTTGCGAGCGCGCCGCCATGCCGTTGACATAGAGCGCCGCGTCGCCGCGCGCGTCGCGCACGCCCGCGTCGCGGCCGGCGGCGATGCTGACGTTGCCGCCGCCCAGCGTGCCGAAGCCGGTGAAGCCCACCACCCTCGGTTCCTTGTAGCCGGCGCCGTAGGGGGAATCGACCGTGTAGGCGCCGAAATTGATCCACCAGCTGGGCGCGATATCGGCCACGCCCGGCGTGCCGATGCTGCCCTGGCGCCACAGCCAGGCGCCGGTCATCGTGCTGGAATAGCGCGCCAGGCTGCTGGTCCAGTCGACCTCGACGCCGCTGTTGGCCGCGGCTCCCATGGCATCGCCGTATACGTCGCGCGCGGCATCGACCAGCAGGTTGCCGCCGTGGTCGGGATACCAGGCCCGGTAAGACGCCATGGCGGCGTCGTACTTGCCGTCCAGCTGCATCAGGCCCAGCACGCCGGTCTTGCCGTCATAGCCGCGCGCCAGGTTGAAGCGCGCGTCGGCCGCGCCCAGCGAGGTGGGCGTGCCGGCGGTGTACACGCCGTACAGCGAGGCCATGCCCACGTCGCGCCCGGCCAGCAGCGACAGGTCGCCGGCGCCAGTGCGCAGCACGCTGAACAAGGGCGAGCCGAAGACGTACTTGTAGGTGCGGGTGACGATGGTTTCCGAGGTGCCGCCACCCTCGCAGTGGGCGGCATTGGCGCAGATGGCGTCCTCGGTCTTGTTGAGCGCGGCGGCCATTTCCTGCACCGTCTTGCCGACCCAGCTGGCGTTGCCCGCCCATTGCTGCGATCCGGCGGCCGTCACCCTGCGCGGTTCCGGTTCGCAATAGGCGCCCCAGGAACACAGCGTTTCCCAGTCCATCTGCCATTCGTCGGCGATCGGCTTGATCGGCTTGCCGGCCAGCGAGGGATCTCCGATCAGTTCCTCGGCCCCCAGCGGCGTCAGCACCATCACGCCGACAAAGACGGTCTTGGAGGTCTCGGTTCCCCGGCCCGCCAGGCCGTAGTGCGTGTCGGACATCACCAGATCGCCCTTGCTCAGGACGTTGCGCGTGCGCACGTCGGCCGAGCCCAGGTCGGCGCCAGCCACCGCGGTCAGCGTCCAGGCGCTGGCGCCCGCGCCCAGCATGGGCGCCAGCGCCCAGTTGCGGCCCTGCTTGCCGTCCGGCCCCTTGGGTCGCAGGTCCACCGGCTTGCCGCCCAGCAGCACCAGCTTGGTCTGCGACGGGATCAGCGAGCCCTGCGCCAGCGTGATCTGCGCGCTGGCCTTCAAGTCGGCCGGCAGCGGCACGCCCTTGGGCCAGGTGAAGGCGCGCACGGCGGCCTCGCCGCGCAGGACGAAACCGGCGCCCAGTTGCGCGCCCGGCGCGAGCTTGAGCTCGCCGGCCAGCACGGTGCCGGCGCGCAGCACGCGGCCGTCGGCGGCCGTGACGTCGCCGGTCAGCACCAGCCCGGCCGGCAGCGACAGGGCCGCGTCCAGCGTCATCGCCACGGGCAGCACGGTGCCGGCGGGCAGCGTGACGGGCGCGACCGGCAGGTCGTAGTTCAGCTTGCTGCCGGTGGGGAACATCGTGCCGGCCTCCAGCTTGACGCCGCCGATCGGCACCACCAGGTCGCCGCCGAAAGCCGTGATGCCCTGCGAGCCGAGACGGCCCTGGACCAGCTGCCAGCCGGCGTCATCCGGCGAATCCGGCGGCGGCCCGAAGCCGTCGTTGATGCTGCCGTAGATGTTCAGGTTGCCGCCGGCGCGCAGCACCAGCACGCCGGGTTCGCCATAGCCGCGCCGCGCGGGCGTGAGGCGGTCGGCGCCCGGCCCGTAACGGTAGTTGGACAGGTCGATGTCGCCGGACACGGTCAGGTCGCCGTCCGGCGTGGCGCTGACGACTTCCACGCCCGGACGCAGCTTGTACGCGCCCAGGCCGGCCAGGCGCGCGGCCACCGCCGGGTTGGCCAACGCGGCGTTCATGTAGGTCTGGTTCTGGCCGTCGATGCCGTCCAGATAGCCTTGCGTGATTTCCTGCGGGCGCTTGCCGGTGACGTCCGGCGCGGCGGCCAGCGGCGCGTCGTCGTAGCGGCGGAAGGCGTTGACCGCCACCGTCTTGGCGCCCTGGATCAGCGGAGTGCCCGCGACCGACACGGCCACGTCGTTGGCGCCGTTGCCGGAGCCGGCGATCGCGCCGCGCTCGGCGCCGCCGCCCAGGCGACGCGCGTTCAGGTCCAGCGTGCCGCGAGCCACGCCGTCGTTGTTCTGCGCGCCGACGCCGGCGCGCAGGTCCACCTGGGCGCCGGCGCCCAGCGACAGCGTGCCGGTGCGCGAGGTCAGGTCGACGATGGCGCGGTTGGCGCTGTCGATGATCTTGCCGTAGCTGTCCACGCGCAGCGTGGTCGAATGCGCGTCGAGCACGCCGTTGATGACCAGGTCGCCCATGGCCGCCAGGCGAATGCTGCCGACCTGCGGACCGCTGGCATCGATGCGGCCGTTGACGGTGAGGCTGCCGCCGTCGACCACCAGTTCGACGTTGCGGGCCCGCAGCTCGTCGCCGACCGTCAGGTCGCCGCGCTTGATCTGGAAGCGGCGCGCGCCAAAGAATCCGCCTTCGGTCAGGCGGGCGTTCAGCTCGCCAAAGTCGGCCAGCGCCTGCGCGCGCAGCACGGCTTCGCCGCCTTCGTACGGCACCAGCGTGCCGCCCGCGTCGTAGCGGCCGGAGGCCGTGGCGCGCAAGGTGCCACCCAGGTCGATGCGACCCGCCGAGTTGCCCAGCGCGATGGCCTGCACGCGGCCGGCGCGGTTGTTGCGCGCCGACACGTCGATGAGCGCGCCCTTGGCCTGCGTGATATCGCCAGCCATGCTCTGCAGCTCCAGGTCGCCGCCCCAGCTGTAGCGCAGCTGGTCGAACAGGCGCACCTCGCGGCCGGCCAGGTCGATGCGCGAACCCGCGCCCAGCGCGATGTTGTCGTCGGCCTTGATCGACAGCTTGCCCGAAGGCAGCGCCACCGTCGTGTCCAGCGACACGCTGCGGCCGGCCAGGTTGATGGTGGCGCCCAGCGCGTCGCGCGCGGCCGCGGCCGCGCCGGTGCCGGCGACGGACAGCGCGCCGCCTGCCTTGACCGTCATCACCGAACCGGCCTCGCCGGTCAGGAGCGGCGTGCGGATCAGCAGGTCGCCGCCGCGATAGCGCCAGCCGTCCTGCGCGTTGTAGCCGTCCTGTTCGTGATAGACCGACAGCCCGCCCCGGGCCCGACCCGCGATCATCTTGGCGGCGTCCAGGGTCACGGAGGAAAAGCCCAGCAGCAGGCGTTCGGCCGTCACCAGATCGTTCGGCAGCTGATACGGCGAGGACTCCAGCCGGATCGTGTCGGCCACGACGTTCAGCTTGCCGTGCCCGAGCTGGTCCAGCATGGCGCCGCCGGGCGCCTGCGGCTTGGTGGCGCCGACATTGATGCCGTTGCGGTCCGCGGCGATCGCGCCCGCCCAGATGAACTCGCCGGCGGCGATGGTGGCCGTGTCGCCCGCCGCGCCGTAGCCGTAGATGGCCGGCGCGCCCAGCACCAGCCGCTGCAGCGAGCGGCCGCCCGCGCCGCGCGCGTCCAGCGCCACCGCGCCGTACACGTTGATTGACTCGTTCGCGTTCAGGATCAGGCTCTCGAGCGCCGGCGCGCCCAGCGCCGTATTGCCGCGCAGCAGCGTGGCCAGCACGTCCTGGTTCATCTCCAGGCCCGGCGGCAGGTGGCCCGCCGCGCCGGCCTGCTGCAAGGCCTGGGCGCTGCCCAGGTTGACGGCCGATACGCTCAGCGCCAGGTTGCGCGTGCCGTACTGCACCGTGTCGCGCCAGGTGAAGCCGCCGCTGGTGGCCGCGCCGATGGACCCTTCGGACAGCAGCAGGGACGCGCCGCCGCAGGCCGCGACGCAGCCGCCGACGTCGATGGCGGTGCCGGCGCCGCCCTTGGGCGCCATCAGGTTCACCAGCCCGTTCGATACGGCCAGCAAGGCGCCCGAGGTCAGCGCGTAGTACGTGCCCGTGCGCGCGTCCAGCGCCGCCGCGCCGCGCCCGAGCGTGGACAGCGTCGCGCCCTGCTCGACCATGATGCCGCGCCCGCCGGAGGCCGCGTACAGGAAGATCTCGGGCGCCGACAGCACGGCGCCGCTGCGCACCAGCAGTTGCGTGTTCTTGGCGTACACGTCCATCTGGCCCGAGTCGTACACGCCCCGGCCCGGCGTGCCGCCCAGGAACATCGCGCCGGCGGACAGCGCGTTCAGATCAGAGGCCTGGATCGCCGCGGCCTTGGGCCCGAGGATGGGCGTCTGTCCCGCCGCCAGGATCTCAAGCCCCTGGGCCGGCCCGTTGACGACCAGGTTGCCCGCGTATCCGCCGCTGTCCTTCGGCACGCCGAAGCGCGCCAGGCCCTTGAACGACAGCGCCGGCTGCCGGCCCATGCCCGCGCCCTCGTCCAGGGTCAGCTGCAGCGCGCGGGCGTCGACGGTCATCAGGCCGCGCTGGGTGCCCTTGCGCGCCGCGTCCGCCAGGAGGAAGGCGTTGTAGGAGGTCTCGTTGTATTGCGCATGGCGCCGCAGCACGTCGCCCGGCGTGAACAACAGGCTGGTCGGCAGCGCCGCCCGCTGCGCGGTGCCGGCCGTGCCCAGCCAGCCGCTGCCGACCCAGGAGCCGCCGCGCGTGCGCGCCACGGCGGACGCGTCATAGGCGCCCTGCGCGCCCAGCTCGACGCGGAACGCGCCCGGCAACAGCGCATAGGTCGAGGGCAACAGCGTATAGGTGCCGGCCGGCAGGCCCGGCACGCCGGCGCCGATGGTCACCTGCCGGCCCACCGCCGGACTGCCCGCGCCCGCGTCGGCCGCGATCGGCGCCTGGTTGCCGGCAAAGCCCGGCACGATGGCATAGACGGCGTTGCCCGAACGGCTGAAGCCGAATCCCGGATTGGCGTCGGCCATGGCGTAGCGCAGCACGTCCACCGAGCCGCCGCGTCCGCGCACGAAGGCGCCGCCGCTCAGTTCACCGCCGCCGGACAAATCCAGCACGGCGCCCTCGGCCACCTCGACCGCCTTGCCCTGGATCTCGATCTTGCGACCATCGTAGCCGGCGGAGCCGGTGGCGTCCGGCTTCACCTCATTGCCGGCGTAGAGGTACTTCACCCCATCCACCGTGCCGCCATAGGGCATGAGCAGCCCCGCGCCGCTGACGGAGGTCAGGCTGCCCGGCAGGAACCGTACCGTGCTCGGCGCCTGCGGGTTGCTTTCGAAGACGATGCTGCCCAGCGGCGCGCGCAGCACGCCGCCCTGTTCGATCAGCGGCGCCATGAGCGTCAGCCCGCCGAACGCGGCATACGGCACCGCGGGCAGATCGCCGGAGGCGCGCCGGATCGTCAGGACCGCCTTGGGGTTGTAGCTGTAGATGTCTCCCTGCGGCCCCTTTGCCATGTACTCGCCCGCGGCGATGATGCCGCCGCCCCGGGTGGTCGTGTAGATCTGCGCGGCGCTCAGCGTCATGCGGTCGGGCGCCGCCAGCTTGGTGCGGATGCTGCGGTCGACAAAGCCCGGGCTACCCATGCGCAGGTCGCCCTGGACGTCGAAGCGCACGTCGTCAAAGCCGATCAGGTCGCGCAGGCCGCGCACATCCACCAGATTCGCCGACACGTTCAGCCGGTTGCCGTTGTGGAAGTACTTCAGCGGCTCGGGTCCGAGTTGCACGAAGAAATCGGCACCCTGCAGCCCCACATAGCGCGACTGATTGAACAGCACGTAGGGCGCGCGCAGGTCCACCACGCTGGCCGCCGGCGCGTCCGCGCGCAGCGTCAGCACCCCCGACAGGCGCAGGCTCTGGCGCATGGCCAGCGTCACGTTGCCGTCGGCGAATACGCTGGCATCGAGCGCCAAGTTGTCGAAGCCGCCCGCCTCGACGCGGTCCACGCCCAGGCGGCCCGTGCCGTAGACCAGCTCGGCGCTGGCCTGGCCCGGCCGCAGGCCGGCGGCCAGCCGGCTCTCGCCCTGGCGCTGCGTCAGCACCAACCGGCGCTCCTGCAGCACCGCCTGTTCCGGCGACAGGTTGCGCTGGTAGAAGGCACCGCCGAACGCAATGCCCAGCGTGCCGCCGGCCGCCTGCGCCGAACCGGCCGCCGCGCGCAGCGCGCCGTCCAGGTGCAGGCTGTTGGCCGAGGCCAGCACGATGCTGCCGCCGTCCGAGCCGACCAGCGTCGCGCCGCGTCCCGGCAGGTCCAGCACGGCCTGCGTGCCGGACGCGTCCAGCAGCGAGCCGGGACGCAGGATGACGTGGCGGTCGATGGGACGGGTGCGCGTATCGACATCGGCCTCCCAGTTCAGCGTGCCGCCGATCTCGATGGCGCCGCCGGCCTGCACCGTGCCATAGCGCCGGCCCCTGGCGTCGGTCGCCACATGGCTGCGGCCGGCGGTGTCCAGCACCGCCTGCTCGCCGATCCAGACCGAACGGGGATTGGCCTTCGGCACATAGGGCTGCTCGCCCTGGCGCGGCTCCTGGATGGAAATGCGGCCGCCCCAGGCATCGAGCCGGCCCAGCACGGTGATCTGGTCGGCGCCCCGGATCTGGATCGAGCGGCCGGGATCGACGCTGACGCGCGCGCCCTCGCCCACCACGATGGGGCCGCCTTGCGCGGCCCGGTCCGAGTACAGCGCCAGGTCGGCGCCGGCGCGCTGCGTCAGCGTGCCGCGCAGCGCGTCCTCGGTATACAGCGCCGGCGTCCAGCGCGTCAGGACGTCGGCGGGCGGGGCGCCCGAACCGGGCGCCTGCGCGGCGCCGCCCTCCAGCCGCAGCACCGGCATGAGCACGTCGATCTGCGCGCCGTCCGCGACGGTCAGGCCCTTGTAGCCGTTGATCTCGTACTTGCCGAAGCCGGTGCTGAACAACGACGGGTCCAGCCGCAGCGTAGTGGCGTCCTGCGCATCCACGGGGCCGCCCAGCACGATCTTGCCGCCGCTGGCCACGGACAGCGTGCCGCCGCCCGTGACGCCGTAGCCGCGCACCTCGCCCGCGAAGGACAGCAGGCCGCCGTTGGAAGGAATCTGGCCCAGCACATGCGAGGCCAGCGTCACATTGCCGCCCTTGCCGCCTTGCAGCTTGCCATCGGACACCAGCGAGGCGCCAGCGGTCACGTCCAGCACGCTGCCCGCGTCCACGGCCACGTCACCGGTGCCGCGCAGCGCGATGCGGCCGCCGTCGCGCACCGGCAGGCCGGCCAGGCCGTCGGCGTCCCGCAGCAGATTGGCCCAGACGCCGCGCGCGTCCAGCATCACGCCGCCCGCGACGTGCAGCCGCGCCTGCTGGTTGGCGGCCGGGGCCAGCGCCGAGTCCTCGAGCCGCACGGCCAGGAACGACGGTTGGTACAGCACGTTGCCGGCCTGGATCAGGCCGCCGCGGCTGGTCAGATTGGCCTTGACGTCCACGTCCGGCGCATACAGCGTGATTTCGCCGCCATCGGCGCCGCGCAAGGCCGCATCGACGGTGATGGAACGTCCGGCCGCGACGCGCAGCCGGCCCAGCGAGAAGCCGTTGAGCTGGTTCGCGTCCAGGAACAGCTTGCCCTTGTTTTCCTGCGGCAAGGCGGCGCCCAGGTCCAGGCCGTCGGCCACCCGCTCGCGTCCCGCGCCCAGCACCACTTCGGCCACCGTGTCGCCGGTGGCGCCCAGCTGGGAATAGATCTGGCGCGAGGCGGTGTCGTAATAGCGCACATCGTTGCCGACCACCAGGCCGGCGCGGCGCGCGGCGGCGCGCTGCGACTGGCTGTAGCCGTCCAGCCCGGACTGCGGCGCGCGGTCCTGGCGCGTGCCCTGGTAGGTGTCGCCGACCAGATCGCCTTCCAGCACGGCGCTGCGGGTCGAGATGAGCAGCGTGCCGGCGTCGCGGCCGACCGTGTAGCCGTCCTCGTAGCGGGTGCGCGGCGCCAGCAGCGGGTTGTAGAAGCGGCGCGTGGCCTTCTCGCCCCAGCGCGCGGAACGCTGCTCGTAGCCTTGGTAGACGCCGGTGTAGAGCACGTCGCCCGGGGCCTTGTCGGCCACGTACAGGCGGCCATCCGCGCCGCGCAGCCAGGTCTGCTGCAAGGTGCCGGCGCGCACGTCCAGCGTGCCGCCCGACAGGTTGATGCTGGAGCCCTTCTGCGTCACCACCTCGGCGCCCTCGAAGCGCACTTGGCCGCCCTGCGCCAGCCAGTGGCTGACCGGCACGCCCATGGTGCCCAGGTAGCCGCCGACTTCCAGCAGGCCGCCGCCGCTGTACCAGCGGTCGCCGTCATAACCGCCGCTGCCGCTGGCGACGCGGATCAGCTCGCGCCGATCCAGCCAGATATCGCCGTTGTTGAGCTTGCCGCTGTCGCGGTTCATCGGCGCGTCGCGCTGCTCGTTGCCCTGGACGTTGATCTTGAGATTGTTCGATTCCATCGACACGGCTACGCCGATGGCGCCGCTCACGTCGATCTGCGCGCCGTCGCGCACCAGCGTGCGCTTGCCGGCCTTGACCCCGACCTGCCCGCCGGTCGCCAGCGTCAGCGAATCGCCCTGGAAGTCGACCGTGCCGCCGCTCTCCACCTGCACCAGCGACAGGTCGCGGCGATACGGGTCGGTCTGCCCCAGCGTCTGGCCCGTGGCCTGGCTGGCGGGCATCAGGGCGTCGCGCTGGCCGTCCAGGGCGGTGGCGCCGTCCAGGTCCACCAGGATGGCGGAGGTCGAGCCGGAACGCAGCGTCACCGCGCCATCGGCGCCGACGCCGTTCAGGTGGATAGTGCCGCGCGCGTCCACCGAGGTGGTCGAGGCCAGCACGCCGGCCTGCTCGACCTGGCGCGCGGCCAGCGTGATGTCGCCCAGCGGCGACAGGATCAGGCCGCGATTGCGCACCGCGCCTTCGCCCGAGGCCGTCACGTCATTGCCGCGTGTGGTCGAGGCGACGTTGCCCTCGGTGCCCTGGCCGCGCTTGATCACGAAATTGTCGCCGGCCGCCAGCGCCGCCTGGCCCTTGGGCGTGGTGATGGTGCCGGCATTGTCGACCTCGCGGCCCAGCAGCAGGACGTAGCCGCCGGACTGGGTCACGGTCGAAGGACGGCTGGTCTCGATGACCGCGCCCGGGCGCAGCTCGATCTTGCCCAGCGCATCAGTGAAATTGGGCGTCTTGCCGTCCGCGCTGTACAGGCCGTTGTTCTGGAACTGCTCGTCGCTGAGGCGCGTGGCCGCGGCCACCAGGTTGCGCACGTTCACCTGCGCGCCGCCGTCGAACACCACGCCGTTGCGGTTGACGATCATCACCGTGCCGTCGGCCTTGATCTGGCCTTGGATCTGCGACGGACGCGCCTTCGGATCGTTGACGCGGTTCAGCACCGCCCAATTCGGATCCTGGCGGAATTGCACCGTGGTATTGCGGCCGACGTTGAAGGTCTCCCAGTTCAGGATGGCCTTCTCGCCGGTCTGCTCGATGGCGACGTTGACGCGGCCGTTGGCGGCGGTCTGCACCGGCGCCCTGGCGTTGCGCCAGCCGGCGGTCAGGGGATTGGCGTCCACCTTGAGACCGCCCTCCGCCAGGCCGTCCGGCGCCGCGCCGCCCGTGGCCAGCGCGGCATCGCGGGCCGCGCGCTGCGCCGCCTGCTGCGCGGCGATCGACGCGGCGGTGCGCCCCAGGTTGCCCACCGAGCGCTGCAGCTGCTCGCGCGCGGCCTGCGACTGGCGCGCGCCGTCCGGCAGCCCCAGCGCCGGTTGCCCGTTGGGCAGGCGGCCCGTGACCGCCGTGTTGGCCTGCGCCGCGCCCTTGGCCGCGAACCAGCCGCTGCTGAACGCGGCGGGCTGGGCATGGGCGGCGCCCGCGCCGACGAGCGCGAGCGAGGCCAGCGCGGTCGCCAGCGGCGTACGGCGCGGCGCCAGCCGGCCCTTGAGGCTGGCGGCGGGGCAGTTGCGGATGCGGGAGGGAGTGCGGGTGTGGCCGGGCATGGAAACGGACTCAGGTTGGGGACCGGATGGCGCGCGCCCGGTATGACTCGGGCCGCTCGCCTGCGATATCTCCTGTCGTGTTTGCCCGCCCGGAACCCGAACTGGTTTTTTCGTGAATCTTTTGTGTCAGCTCAATAACACGATGCCCTTGGGCAGCTGGCGCACATGCGCGCCGAATGCCTCGCGGATCCGGTCGATCGCCAGGTCCAGCCGGGCGATCTGGAAACGCCCGCTGACCCGCCGCGCCGCCAGCGCGTCGTCCAGCACCATGATGCGGCCGGGCCGGTAGCGGTTGATCTCGGCCACCGCCTCGGACAGCGGCATGTCTCGGAACACCAGCACGCCCTCGCGCCAGCCCATGGCCTGCTCCATGTCGGCGCGCGCCGGCGCCGTCACCGCGACGGCGCCGTAGCGCGCCTGCTGGCCGGCTTCCAGCGCCAGTTCGCGCGAAGGATGGCGGATATCCACGCGCCCCCGCAGGCAGGTGACCGTGACCTCGTCGCCGCTGCGGCGCAGCCCCACGCTGGCGGCGCCCAGCAGGATCTCGCCGGCGCCGGCCGCGACGGTCAGGCCCTGGCCCTGCTCGGCGCAGGTGATCGCGGCCTGCCCTTCCAGCAACTCAAGGCGGCGCGGGCCGTCGGCCACGTTCATGCGGGTGCGGGCGTCCAGTTCGACCACGGCCTGCCCGCCGTCCCAGTCGACGGTGCGCTGCTCGCCCACCGCCGTGCTGTAGTCCGCGCCCAGTCCTTCCAGGCTGGCCCACCAGCCCAGCGGCGGCAG